>NZ_JBAWFH010000065.1:0-2740 GCF_049591685.1 Rhodococcus sp. (in: high G+C Gram-positive bacteria)
GAGAGCGGCCGAAGGGTCGGCGGGGTCACCGGCGAAGGGGTCCGGCGGTAGACCTGGAGGCAATTGATCGCGCACGCCTCCACGGTACGCAGGATTGGTGGGTATGCGCCAGCCGTTCGCACCCCGACCCGCCCTCGCATCGCCTTCGGGCCGACCTCCGGCTGCTGCGGCCGGTGCTTCGCAGTGCGCGTTCACGCCGGATGTTCCGAGCCGATACCATGGTGCGAGGCGGCGCGGCCGAGCACGCGGCCCGTCCACGTTCTCCATCCGTTCTCTACCACGCCTCACGCCGGCGCACCCAGAGTGCGCTCGCGGCGAGGCATCCGAGGCTCTAGGGAGGGCCAGATCCACATGAGTAGTTCCGGAGCCCACGTCCGTACCGGTGGTGACGATCCGAACAAGGTCGCCATGCTCGGTTTGACCTTCGACGACGTTCTTTTGCTGCCCGCGGCCTCGGATCTCATCCCGAGTGCGGTAGACACCTCCAGCCGGATCACCCGCGAAATCACGCTGCGCGTTCCCCTCGTCAGTTCTGCAATGGACACCGTCACCGAAGCTCGCATGGCCATTGCGATGGCGCGCGCGGGCGGCATGGGCGTACTGCATCGCAACCTGTCACTGCAGGACCAGGCGTCCCAGGTCGAAACCGTGAAGCGATCCGAAGCAGGCATGGTGACCGACCCGGTCACATGCAAGCCGACGGACACCCTCGCCGAGGTCGACGCGATGTGCGCGCGCTTCCGGATTTCGGGTCTACCCGTCACCGACGAGACTGGTGCGCTCGTCGGCATCATCACCAACCGTGACATGCGCTTCGAGGTCGACCAGAATCGCCGCGTCGCCGAAGTCATGACGAAGGCTCCGCTCATCACCGCACGCGAAGGCGTCACGGCCGAGGCCGCGCTGGGCCTGCTTCGCCGCCACAAGATCGAGAAGCTGCCGATCGTCGACGGACAGGGCGCGCTCACCGGGCTCATCACCGTCAAGGACTTCGTCAAGACCGAACAGCACCCCTACGCCACGAAGGACCGCGACGGTCGGCTTCTCGTCGGCGCTGCAGTCGGCGTCGGGCAGGACGCATGGTCGCGCTCCATGGCGCTCACCGATGCAGGCGTGGACGTTCTCATCGTCGACACCGCGCACGGACACAACTCTCAGGTTCTCGAGATGGTCAGCAAGCTGAAGGCCGAAGTGGGGGACCGCGTACAGGTCGTAGGCGGTAACGTCGCCACCCGCGCGGGCGCACTCGCACTCGTCGAGGCCGGCGCCGACGCAGTCAAGGTCGGTGTCGGGCCCGGCTCGATCTGCACCACGCGTGTCGTCGCCGGCGTCGGAGCCCCGCAGATCACCGCGATTCTCGAAGCCGTTGCAGCATGCAAGCCCCACGGCGTTCCCGTCATCGCGGACGGCGGTATGCAGTTCTCCGGTGACATCGCCAAGGCACTCGCTGCCGGTGCATCGACGGCGATGCTGGGGTCCCTGCTCGCCGGCACTGCCGAGTCGCCCGGTGAGCTGATTCTGGTGGGCGGCAAGCAGTTCAAGAGCTACCGCGGGATGGGTTCGCTCGGCGCGATGCAGGGACGCGGTGCCACCAAGTCCTTCTCCAAGGATCGCTACTTCCAGGACGACGTTCTGGCCGAGGACAAGTTGGTGCCCGAGGGCATCGAAGGTCGGGTTCCGTATCGCGGCCCGCTCTCGCAGGTCATCCATCAGTTGACCGGTGGACTCCGCGCCGCAATGGGCTACACCGGGTCCAACTCGATCTCCGAGCTGCAGGAAGCGCAGTTCGTACAGATCACCGCGGCCGGTCTGAAGGAGAGCCATCCGCACGACGTCACGATGACCGCGGAAGCACCCAACTACACCTCGCGCTGACCTCGTTTCCGGTTACGCAACAACACGATCCAAGACACGAGAAAGGGGCGCGCGTGCGCGACCTCGTTGAAATCGGCATGGGCAGAGAAGCTCGCCGCACCTACCAGCTCGACGACATCGATATCGTGCCGTCGCGCCGTACGCGGTCGTCGAAGGAGGTCTCGACGGCCTGGCAACTCGACGCCTATCGGTTCGACATTCCGGTCCTCGCCCATCCGACGGACGCGCTCGTGTCCCCGGAATTCGCGATCGAGCTGGGCAAGCAGGGTGGACTCGGCGTCATCAACGGTGAAGGCCTGTGGGCTCGTCACCCCGATGTGCAGTCGAAGATCGACGAACTCGTCGCCATTGCGGAGAACGACTTCGATGCGGATGCGCCCGTCGCCTTCCTTCAGAAGCTGCACGCTGCGCCGCTGCAGCCGGATCTGCTCGCCGCCGCGGTTGCGCAGGTTCGTGCGTCGGGCGTCACGGTTGCCGTGCGGGTGAGCCCGCAGAGTGCGAAGAGTCTCACGCCTGCTCTCGTCGCCGCGGGCATCGACCTCCTGGTCATCCAAGGCACCATCATCTCCGCCGAACACGTGGCGCACGGGGACGAGGAGCCGCTCAACCTCAAGACGTTCATCGCTGACCTCGACGTGCCGGTCATCGCGGGCGGCGTCAGCGATCACCGCACCGCGCTGCATCTGATGCGTACCGGGGCCGCCGGTGTCATCGTTGGCTACGGTTCGGTCGAAGGCGGCACGACGACGGGCGAGGTGCTGGGGATCGGCGTACCGATGGCCACGGCGATCGCCGATGCAGCTGCCGCCCGCCGCGACTACATGGACGAGACCGGTGGCCGCTACGTGCACGTCATCGCCGACGG
>NZ_JBAWFH010000066.1:0-21919 GCF_049591685.1 Rhodococcus sp. (in: high G+C Gram-positive bacteria)
CGTCTGACCGGCGCTCGTGTAGTCCTGGTTCGTAGTCTCGAGACTCGAAATGCCCGGCACACGAGGAGAAACCGATGACGGATACCGAACGAACCGACGGTCACAACTCGGTCCCGACCCTGGCCGACGTGGATCCGCAGCAGATGACGGAACTCTGCGCGCAAGGCTTCGACGGCGCTATAGGTCTGACATACACCGAGGTGTCCTCCGACCGGGTTCGGGCGACCTGGGAGGTGACTCCGGGTCTGCACCAACCGGCAGGGATCATGCACGGCGGCGTGCTGTGCTCGGTCGTCGAATCCATGGCGAGTATCGGTGCCAGCGTGTGGTTGGGCGATCGCGGTCACGTGGTGGGAGTCAACAACAACACCGACTTCCTGCGCGCTTCGCGTCGAGGAACGCTGTTCGGTGAAGCACGGCCGGTACACCGCGGACGGACTCAGCAGATCTGGCAGGTCGACATCACGAACGAAGCGGGCAAGCATGTCGCACAGGGCAAGGTGCGGCTGGCGAACGTCACCGACACCGCCGCTCTGGGACAGTCGGAGTGATCGACCACGGCTCGTCCAAGGAGCCGAACGCCCTGTCCGAGCGCGCTCACGAGCGCATCGAGAAAATTCTCGCTCCGGTCGATGTCGCTCTCGACGCGCACTACCCGGGAGATCGAATAGGTGGGCAGCCGGCACATACGGTGTACGTGCCTGCCGCATCGGCAACGTCCGAGGTGCCTGAGCGCTGGGGTATGCAGGCTCTCGACTTGATCGACTCGCGGCCCGAGGTTTTCGCCACGCTGGACACCAGCGGTGTGCTGCCGAAGGTGCGGGAGATCCTCTCCACCACGCCGATCCGAGACCTTCGCATCGACTTCGAAGATGGTTACGGCTGGCGCAGCGACGCCGTGGAGGACGGGCACGCGCGCGACGCAGGTGGTGTTCTGGCCACTCTCGCCGCTGATCCGTCCGGGCCGACCTGGCTCGGTATTCGCGCCAAGGGCCTCGCTCCACACGAACGTCGGAGGGGATTCCGAACTCTCGAGCTGGTTCTCGATGCTGCGGGTGGCGTGCCCGACGGGTTCGTCTTCACGGTGCCGAAACTGCGCGCGAGCGAACAGGTCGACGCGGTGGTCGCGCTGTGCGAAGAACTCGAGTCGGCGCACGGCCTCGCCGAGCGTTCACTGAGATTCGAACTGCAGATCGAGAGCCCTCAGGCCATCGTCGGGAGCGACGGGTCGGCCACTCTCGCGCGTGCTCTGACGCGTGCCGACGGCCGCTGTACCTCCCTGCACTACGGAACGTACGACTACAGCGCGGCGTTGGGCATCACCTCCGCCCACCAATCGTTGGCCCACCCGGCCGCAGACCACGCGAAGAACGTCATGCTCGCCGCTGCCGCACAGACGGGTGTGTGGGTGTGCGACGGATCCACCCAAATCGTGCCGACGGGTTCGCCGGCCGAGGTGGACCGCGCCATCACACATCACTTCGATCTCGTCACCCGATCTCTCGAGCGCGGTTTCTATCAGGGCTGGGACATGCACCCGGCGCACCTCGCGACGCGTTGGTTGGCCACCCTGTCGTTCTTCGCCGCCGCAATGCCCGCTGCGGCGACGCGCGTTGCTGCGTACCTGGAGCGCTCCGTCGGCTCCACGATGGACGAACCCGCTACGGCTCAAGCCCTTGCCGGTGTGCTCGTGCGCGGACTCGAGTCCGGCGCTGTGGCAGCGGAGGAGTTGCAGGCTGTGTCGGCGTCGATCACCGTCGAGTCACTGCGTGGATTGCTCGACAGAACCGTCGGCGGCTCGGCCTAGCACCACTCTTCGAAGGTGGGTTCCGACGAAAGGCGTTGTGGCCATGCGTAGTTGGCGCCACTTCGCGGTTGCATTCGGCACGCCGTGTTACGGGCATGTTAGGTGGATGTGTCGATCCGGTCACCTTCGACGGCGCCGAGCCTGCCGCGTGCACGCAGCGGGGGAAGCCGTATTAGCGTTGGTATCTCGACCGACCGACTCGAGAACGGATGGAGGACCGAATGCGGTTGACACCGCACGAGCAGGACAGGGTGCTCATCAGCTACGCAGCCGAGTTGGCACGTAAACGACGGGCGCGGGGGCTGCTGCTCAACCATCCCGAGGCTGTCGCCGTCATCACTGATCATCTGCTCGAGGGGGCACGCGACGGCCGGTCGGTTGCCGAGCTCATGTCGTCCGGACGCGAGGTGTTGAGCTCCGACGACGTCATGGGCGGAGTGCCCGAGCTGCTTCCCGAGGTGCAGGTGGAAGCAACTTTCCCCGACGGGACGAAACTGATCACGGTGCACGACCCGATTTCCCCCGAACGCGGTGACGGCCATCTCATTCCCGGTGAAGTGGTCACCGCCGAGGGGTACATCGAGATCAACGACGGCGCCGACGTGGTCACAATGGGTGTCGTCAACACCGGGGATCGTCCGGTGCAGATCGGTAGCCACGTGCATTTCCCCCAGGCCAACGAGGCTCTCGAATTCGACCGCATCGGCGCCCACGGTCGCCG
This sequence comes from Rhodococcus sp. (in: high G+C Gram-positive bacteria), assembly GCF_049591685.1. Taxonomy (GTDB): domain Bacteria; phylum Actinomycetota; class Actinomycetes; order Mycobacteriales; family Mycobacteriaceae; genus Rhodococcoides. The sequence goes on from NZ_JBAWFH010000066.1 coordinate 2,529, forward strand.
CCTCGACATCCCGGCCGGAACGGCGGTCCGTTTCGAACCCGGCATCACCGCGACTGTCGATCTCGTTCCCCTCGGCGGCTCCCGCGAAGTGCACGGGTTGAGCCTGAACCCACCCGGAAAGCTGGATGCCTGATGGCACGGATGAGCCGCGCTCGGTACGCGCAGATGTTCGGACCGACCACCGGCGATCGAATTCGCCTGGCCGACACGGATTTGTTCATCGAGGTCACGGACGACCGGAGCGGCGGGCCGGGTCTCGCCGGGGAAGAAGCGGTGTTCGGCGGCGGCAAGGTCATTCGCGAATCGATGGGCCAGTCGCGAGCCACGCGAGCAGATGGTGCCCCCGATACCGTCATCACCGGAGTCGTCGTCCTCGATTACTGGGGAATCATCAAGGCGGATGTCGGTATTCGCGACGGCCGCATCGTCGCACTCGGTAAAGCCGGCAACCCTGACACGATGACCGGCGTCCATCCAGGTCTGGTGATCGGACCCTCCACCGAGATCATCGCGGGCAACGGGAAGATCCTCACCGCAGGCGGAATCGACTGCCACGTGCACTTCATCTGCCCGCAAATCATGGAGGAAGCACTCGGTGGCGGCATCACAACGCTCGTCGGGGGAGGGACCGGGCCAGCGGAGGGCAGCAAAGCCACCACCGTCACACCCGGGGCGTGGCACCTGTCGCGGATGCTCGAAGCGCTCGACGACTGGCCGCTCAACATCATCCTGCTCGGCAAGGGCAACACCGTCAGCAGTGACGCGATGTGGGAGCAACTGCGGGCGGGTGCCTCGGGCTTCAAACTGCACGAGGATTGGGGATCGACGCCCGCCGCGATCGATGCATGCCTTCGGGTGTGCGAGGACGCAGGCGTGCAAGCGGCACTGCACTCCGACACGCTGAACGAGGCAGGCTTCGTCGAGAGCACGCTCGGTGCCATAGCCGGTCGCGGTATTCACGCGTACCACACCGAAGGTGCCGGTGGCGGACACGCACCCGACATCATCACCGTGGCGTCACAGGGACACGTTCTGCCCAGCTCGACCAACCCGACCCGGCCGCACACCGTCAACACGCTCGACGAGCATCTCGACATGCTCATGGTGTGCCACCATCTCGACCCGTCGATCCCGGAAGACCTTGCGTTCGCCGAGAGCCGTATTCGGCCGTCCACCATCGCCGCCGAGGATCTGCTCCACGACATGGGGGCAATCTCGATGATCGGTAGCGATGCTCAGGCCATGGGCAGGATCGGCGAGGTGGTACTGCGCACCTGGCAGACCGCTCATGTGATGAAGAAGCGACGTGGACTGCTGGAAGGAGACGTCCGAGCCGACAACAACCGGGCGATGCGCTACGTGGCGAAGTACACGATATGCCCGGCCGTCGCGCATGGACTGGACCACGAGATCGGTTCGATCGAGCCGGGCAAGTTGGCCGATCTGGTGCTGTGGGATCCGGCGTTCTTCGGAGTGAGGCCGCACGCGGTGATCAAGGGCGGCATGATTGCCTGGGCTCAGATGGGTGACGCCAACGCCTCGATCCCGACCCCCCAGCCGGAACTCCCCAGACCCATGTTCGGGGCATCGCCCAAGGCGGCAGCCGCCACATCCGTCCACTTCGTCGCTCCGCAGGCCATCGAGGACGGGTTGGCCGATCGCTTGAATTGCGACCGACGGCTCGTCGCGGTGTCCAACGTTCGAGCAGTGGGGAAGTCGGACATGCCGCTCAACGATGCGCAGCCCCGGATCGAGGTCCGACCGGACACCTTCACCGTTCGAATCGACGGTGAGGTGTGGGCCGAGCAGCCTGCAACCGAACTGCCCATGGCACAGAGATATTTCCTGTTTTGAGTGCTGCAACGGCGCATGTCGCCACCCTTTTCTCGCTTGCAGACTCTCGGCTCCCGACCGGCGGTCACGTCCATTCCGGGGGAGTGGAGGAGGCGATCGAGCAGGGGCTCGTCCGCGACATCGACACGCTGGAGGAATTTCTCGTCAGGCGGATCCGCACCAGCGGCGCGGTGGCAGCGTCGATTGCAGCTGCCCTGTGTGAATCCTCGATCGGTGTCGACCGGGCCGAAGCGGAAGCCGACGCACGGACACCGTCCCCGGCCGCACGAGCTGCGTCGAGAGCGCAGGGTCGGGGATTGCTGAGGCTCGCGAAAGCAACGTGGGCACAACACGATTGGTCGGTCCTGCCGGCCAAGCCCCACCTGGCGGTCGTCTCCGGAGTGGTGGGCGCCGTCGCGGGTCTCACCGGTGCCGACATCGCGTCGGTGCAGATATACACCACCATGACCGGCTCGGCCGTTGCGGCGCAACGTCTGCTCGCACTCGACCCGTCGGAAGTCGCCGCGTGCACCCTGCGCATCGCGCGAACCTGTGATGCCGTAGCGGACCTCGTGTGCGAACGCCTGCCCCATCTCACGGACCTGTCCGATCCACTTCTCGACGTCCTGGCCGAAACGCACGTGCGTCGCGAACGACCCCTGTTCGCTTCCTGAAAACATGCGCAACCCATCTCGAAAGGCGACACCCATGCCCCCGCACTTCATCGACGGAAAGCCACACGAGCACGGACACGACCGTCCCAAGCGCGTCCGAGTGCCCGGTGAAGCTCTGCGCATCGGAATCGGCGGACCGGTCGGATCCGGGAAAACGGCTCTGGTTGCCGCACTGTGCCGCGAACTACGCGACGAGTTGTCGCTCGGAGTGCTGACCAACGACATCTACACGACCGAAGACGCCGACTTCCTCCGCCGGCATGCGGTTCTGTCCGACGAACGCATCACCGCCGTGCAGACGGGTGGGTGCCCACACACCGCCATTCGCGACGACATCACCGCCAACTTGGACGCCATCGACGATCTCGTTGCCGAAAACCCGCCGCTGGACCTCGTTCTCGTCGAGTCCGGTGGCGACAATCTGACGGCAACGTTCTCTTCGGGGCTGATCGATGTTCAGATTTTCGTCGTCGACGTCGCGGGCGGGGACAAGGTGCCCAGGAAGGGCGGACCCGGAGTCACGTTCTCCGATCTGTTGGTCATCAACAAGACGGACCTCGCCCCGTACGTAGGAGCGGATCTGACGGTGATGGAGAACGATGCGACCCGCGTGCGTGAGGGCCGGCCCACTGCGCTGATTTCGCTCACCGAAGACCCGACGGCGACCAAGGTTCTCGATTGGGTCCGAACACAGTTGCGGGAGTCGGCTGCCGCGGATGCGCACTGATCTGGCCATCGAGGCGGACGGTCGTCGCAGCCCTCGGATCGCGGCGTCGGGTGGGTTGTCCGCACGGTTGACCGGGCCGGACACCGTCCATCTGATCGGTACGGCTGCGACCCCGCTCGGCGGCGACGTCATGTACATCTCGATCGTGGTGGGCGCGGGCGCGCGATTGGCAATCCACAGCGTGGCAGCATCGCTGGCACTGCCCGGTGCGGTGGATCGAGAGTCGTTCGCGCACTGGTCTTTCGAGGTGGGCGCGGGTGCATCGCTGGTATTCGATCCGGAACCGATGATCGTCGCCGCCGACGCCGTCCATCACACCACCAGCGTCTTGCACTTCACCTCGTCGTCGACGATCGAGTTCCGCGAACGGGTGCAGATCGGCAGGGCAGGCGAGCGCGGCGGACGCTGGAGAGCGACGACGCATTCGGACGTCGACGGTCGACCTCATCTGCGTCATCGCATAGAACTGGGCGAGGGCTCGGTGGGGCACGATGCGTTGGCGGCTCCTATGGCGTTGTCGAGCACCCTGATTTTCCCGGACGACCGGGCAGCGGACACGGATGGACGAACGCGCGTTCGTATGCCGTTGGCAGCGGGTGGTTCGCTGACGACGTCGACTGCGGCCCGCCTCGACGCACTACCAGTGCAGTCATGAGAACGGCGTAGTCGTGAGAGCGGCGTAGTCATGAGAACGGCTTAGTCGTGAGAACGTTGTGGTCATGAGAAGTGGTTCGGAGAGCAGCGACGCCGATTGCCCGGCGCGGGAGGGCGCCGTCCGGCAGGAATCGTTCGACCCCGAGCATGTGGCTCAGGCGCGCGCTGCGCTCGACGCCGTCGACGATTTGGCGAGTTGGGTGCAGAGGTTCGACCTGCTGGGGGACCCGACCAGGCTGCGCATACTGCTGTGTATGCATCGCGCGCCGGGCATCTGCGTCACCGATCTGTCGTCGGCGCTGGGAATGACCGCGACATCGGTGTCACACGCACTTCGTCTACTGCGCAACGAGGGATGGGTCGCCGTGCAACGAGACGGTAAGAAGATGACGTACCGGCTCGACGACGACATCGTTCATCGGATGCTGCACGAACTCGGCGCCACCCATGCGCATCATGTGCAGGAGTGACGCCGAGTCGGCTCGATCAGGTCTGGTCAGCGCGGTCAGCCGGCAGCTTTGGCTTCCTGCGTCGCTCGCGCGTCGCGGGCCCCGTCGCTGCCCCCGGGGTTTTCGGACGATTCCATCGAATTGAGTTGTTCGATGGCCAAACGCGCGAAGACCTGCTGTTCGGTCGACGCCATCTGGGCCCGTCCGCGACCGAGGAAGGTCACGAACCACGAGATGACCGTGGTGATCCGGCTGCGGTATCCGACGAGGTAGTACAGGTGCAGTGCGAGCCACATGACCCACGCGATGAAGCCGCCGAACTCCAACTTGCCGACCTTCGCCACGGCATTGAAGCGTGAAACCGTCGCCATCGAGCCCTTGTCGAAGTATTTGAACGGCTGACGCTGCGATGGGTCTTCGCCCTTGAGCGATGCCTTGATCTGCTTCGCGGCGTACGTCGCTCCCTGAATGGCGCCCTGTGCCATGCCCGGAACGTCCTTGACGGACATGAGGTCACCGACGACGAACACGTCGGGGTGTCCCTTGATCGTCAGATCCGGCTCGACGACGACGCGTCCTGCGCGGTCGGTCTCCGTATCGGACTGGTCGGCGAGGATCTTGCCCAGCGGGCTGCCCTGCACGCCGGCGGACCACACCTTGCACTGCGCCTCGATACGGCGCGTCGAGCCGTCCTTTTCCTTGACGGTCAGGCCGTCGTTGTCGACGTCGGTGACCATGGCGTTCAGCTGGATCTCGACACCGAGCTTCTCGAGGCGGTCGGCCGCCTTCTTGCCCAGCTTCTCGCCCATGGGGGGAAGGACGGCAGGCGCGGCATCCAGCAGGATGACCCGAGCGTCGCGGGGGTCGATGTTGCGGAATGCACCGTCGAGAGTGCGGTCTGCGAGTTCGGCGATCTGGCCGGCGAGTTCGACGCCGGTGGGGCCTGCGCCCACGACGACGAACGTCATGAGGCGGTCGCGCTCCTCTTGGTCGTCGGACAGTTCGGCCTGCTCGAATGCGCCGAGAATGCGCCCGCGAAGCTCGAGAGCATCGTCGATGGTCTTCATGCCCGGCGCGAACTCGGCGAAGTGATCGTTGCCGAAGTACGACTGCTGGGCGCCTGCCGCGACGATGAGACTGTCGAAAGGAGTGACCGTGACGCGTTCGAGCAGCTTGGAGGTCACTGTCTTCGCGGTCAGATCGATGTGGAGAACTTCACCCATGAGCACTTCGGCGTTTTTCTGCTTGCGCAGAATGACGCGCGTCGTCGGTGCAATTTCGCCGACGGACAAGATGCCGGTGGCAACCTGGTAGAGGAGTGGTTGGAAGAGGTGGTGTGTGGTCTTGGCGACCAGCGTGACGTCGACGTCGGCCTTCTTCAGTGCCTTGACGCCGAACAGACCTCCGAATCCGGAACCGATGACGACGACACGATGGCGCTGCGATTCGACCGGTTGGATGCTCATTACCTGCTCCCTAGAGATTGAGATGTAGCTGCAACGGTAGTCGCCATCGTTTCGGGCGTCTTCGCAAGGTTCCCCTCCGACCGCCCCGTCAACCCTGCGACGAGAACGTCGGCCTCACTGACCAGGGCGGGAGCATGTGAGGGCGTCCCGAGGGCTTACTTGATCGCTTCAGTACAACCTGCGGGCGACGGGCACGAACCCACGGACGCAGCACGTTTGCCCGAATCTCGACGAAAGTCTGGTAATTCGAGCGTCGGCCGTTCATACTCTGACCATGTTCGAGATAAGTGTTACCGCGAGTAACTTCAACTCGGCACCGGAATATCTCGCCGCTGAGGGTGGGGGAGCGGCGCTGGATCAGGTGTTCGGTATGAGCGCGGCAGCAGGGGTGATCTCGCTCGGTCTGCTCTACCTCGCTTTTCTGCACCGTACTCGCCGCATCACCTGGTTGGGCCGTCTTGCAGACTTTGCCGGAGAGAAGACGCAACTGCCCGGATGGTCGGCCCTGCCGATCGTCATGTTCATCTCCACCATTCTCACCGCGTTCCTGGGTTTCATCTGGGACGTGAGCCTGCACATCGGTCGTGGCCGCGACGAGGGTCCGTTGGCGAACCCGGCCCATTACTTCATCCTCGTCGGCTTGTTCTTCCTCTTCATCGCCGGCGTACTGGCGATGATCCTGCCTCTCGACGAAAAGCCGGGTCGGGCCGCAATCAAGCTGACGCGAACCTGGTACGTCCCGACCGGCGGCATCCTCATCGCGGGCGCCGGCCTGTACGCGCTCATCGGTTTTCCCCTGGACGACATCTGGCACCGCATCTTCGGCCAGGACGTCACGCTCTGGGGACCGACGCACCTGATGTTGATCGGCGGCGCGGGACTGTCCCTCATCGGCGTCGTTCTTCTCGAACACGAGGGCAGAATGGCCCTCGGAGCCGTCGCCGACGGCCCGGCGCCGGACCCCCGATGGAGTCGTAGCCCGATTCTGACCTGGATGATCCGCGGATCGGCGTTCGGTGGCCTGTTGATCGGTTTGTCGGTATTTCAAATCGAGTACGACTTCGGTGTCGAGCAGTTTCAGCTGATTTTTCAACCGATGCTGATCGTCGGCGCGGGTGCATTCGCGCTGGTAGCTGCACGGCTGATGGTCGGCCGTGGTGCCGCTGTGTTCGCCGTTGCCTTCGCCGCCATCGTCCGGGAAATAACCGCCGTCGTCGTCGGACCCGTATTCGGAGAAGCGCACAACGTGTTCGCGCTCTACCTCGGCGCTGCGGTCGTGGTCGAGATCATCGCGCTCACCCCTCTGGTCGACCGTCGCCTGCTGTTCGGTGCGGTGGCCGGACTCGGAGTCGGCACCGTGGGCGTCTGGCTGGAATCACTCTGGATCGACGCGGTGTATCTCTTCCCGTGGACCTCGAGCATGTGGCTCGACACGCTGTGGATGACCGTCCCGGTAGGCGTCACCGTGGGTCTGTGTGCCGGGTTGTTCGCGCAGGCACTGAGCGGGGACGGCATTCCCCGTCCTGCCGTCCGACGCGGAATCGTCTTGGCCATGCTGCTCGCCCTGGGCGGAACCGTCGCGAACGGCCTCATGTTCGAAGTACCCACCGACGCCACGGCTTCGGTTCGGTTGACCGAAGCTCAGCCGATCGACGGCTTCCGCACCGTCACAGCCGACGTGCAGATCGACCCTGTCGACCTGATCAGCGACGACGCCGAATGGGTGTCGATTCTTGCGTGGCAGGGTGGCGGTGACACTCTCCGCGGATTGGTTGTCGACAACCTCGAGCGCACCGGTGAAGGCACCTACCGCTCCACGAAGCCGGTGCCGGTGGACGGCACCTGGAAAACGGTCCTGCGTGTCCACGACGGAAACCTCATGGCGGCAGCACCGATCTTCATGGCAGCGGATCCGGCGATCGGCGCCGAAGAGGTGACCGCGGAGCCGGCGTTCACCCGAGACCTGGTTTCGGAGATCACGCTGTTGCAGCGTGAGCGCAACTTCGACCACCCCGCATGGTTGTTCGTCGCGGCCTCTTTGGTCGTGCTCGTGTGCACATTGCTTCTCGTCTGGGCGCTGGCGTGGGGCACCGTCCGCATCTCCGACGTGACTCCTCGAAACGCGCTGCGCAACACCGAGGACAACGAGTTGACGAGCAACTCGTGACAGCGCCGGAAAACGTGATCTACCTGGCCGACCACTCGGTCGTACTCGCCCTACCCGCCCTGATTCCCGCGTTCGTCATCGTCGGCGTCGTGCTGTTCGTCGTGGCACGAGACCGCCGCGCCGAACGGGACGAAGAACGCATCCCACCCGAAGACCGCCCGGGGTGGAACGAATCCACGAACGAGGAGAACACATGAGGTCCCGGATCGGGGCTGCGCTGATGTGCGCAGGGTTGATGGGAGCAGTGGTCGGTTGCGGCACGGAAGCGGATACGTCATCCGACTCCGCAGCGAACTCGGCGACAGCGAACACCACGACACCGAACACAACGACACCGAAAACAACGACACCGAGTGCGACCACGCCCTCGTCGCCCGGGAATGCCTTGACGATCGAGGTGTCGATCGAGGCCGGTTCGGTGGCGCCGACGAACGAAAGGATCGAGGCCGTTGTCGGCGAACCGATAGCTGTGCGCGTCGACAGCGATGCCGCGGATGAACTTCACGTGCATTCCGTCCCGGATCACACCTTCGACATCGAGGCTGCGCAGGGGCAGGTGTTCGAGTTCGTCGTCGATGTTCCCGGGCAGGTGGCCCTCGAGCTGCACGACTCGGGTAGGACGATCGCGACCCTCCTCGTCAGGCCGTGATCCTCGCTCACGGATTGGGTGGGTCGACCGATCTGCCGATTCCGGCGACCTACGTTCTCATCGGCGGCGCATGGGCGCTCGCCATTTCGTTCGCGATTCTGATCTTCGCTTGGAAAACGCCACGCCTCGACCCTTCGCGCAGCTGGACGACGCTGCCCGCCGGGGTCACGCGGGTGGTCGACGCCGCACCCACACGCACGGCGCTTCGGGTCTCGGCCCTGGTGTTCGCGGTGTACGTCGCGGTCGCGGCGTTCGCGGGACCGAGCGATGCGACCAATGCGTTGCCCGGGGTGTTCTACGTGTACCTGTGGGTGGGTGTACCCGTTGCGTCGGCGGTGTTCGGCCCGGTGTGGAGGGTGATCTCGCCGCTCAGGACACTGCACGGATTGGTGTGCGGGGTTGCGGGCCGTTCCACCTCGCAAGGCTTCCTTCGATATCCCCGGTGGTGTGGCGCGTGGCCTGCCGTTGTCGGCTTGTTGGCCTTCGTGTGGCTCGAGCTGGCATACGTGGACCCCGGTTCGCTGTCCGCCATCCGGTGGTGGTGCATCGGGTACGTCGCAGTGACTGCGGTTGGCGCAGTCCTGTTCGGAGACACGTGGTTCGACCGCGGGGATCCGTTCGAAAGATTCAGTAGCACTGTCGCCACCATGTCGGTTCTGGGCAGACATGAGGACCGTTCTCTGGTTCTGCGTAACCCCCTTGACGGTCTGCGCACACTGCCGGTCATGCCCGGCACGGTGGCTGTCGTCGCGGTTCTGCTCGGATCGACGGCCTTCGACAGCGCCTCGCAGATACCTGTATGGCGAGATCTGGTGGACTCGGCGTCGTCGTCCGGTGTGGGCGCGACCCTGTGGCGTACCGGCGGTCTGGCAGCGCTGATCACTTTCGTGGGCGTGTCCTTCTGGGCGGCCGCCAGGGCAACCGGGGGTGTGACCCACAAAGAGCGCGCGGCGTTGCCCGGAGTACTGGCCCATTCTCTCGTACCCATCGTCTTCGGGTACATCCTCGCGCACTACCTCACTTACCTGGTGGAGAAGGGGCAAGCGACAGCGATTTTGTTGGCGGACCCGCTCGGGAGCGGCTGGGACGCCGTCGGGCAGCAGGGGTGGGAAGTCTCGTACTTCCTGTCGTTGCACCCTGGCGTCGTGGCAACCGTCAAAGTGCTCGCGGTGCTCGGTGGACACGTTCTCGGAGTCACCGCTGCTCACGACGCATCCCTGCGCGTGCTGCCGAGCCGACATCGGTTGACCGGACAGCTGGCGCTCATGGTGCTGATGGTGTTCTACACCTTCGGTGGATTGTTCCTGTTGTTCGGAGGGTGAGCCGCCGTATGGTTCGAGCGTGAAAACACGGGCCGGGGACAGGAACGAGGCGCACCATGAGTGACTACCCGGATGTTCCCGAGCCCGTGCTGTCGTTGATTCGACACGTCTGTACCTCGTTACCCGAGGTCGTCGAGGAAGCGGCGTGGACGGGGACGCGATGGCAGATCCGCTCACGTACATTCGCCCACGTTCTTGTGGTCGAGCCCGAGCGCCCGGAGGCGTTCGCGCGCGCGGGGAGGATCGACTCGACGTCCACGGTACTGACATTCAGATCCGAGGCACCGGAGTACGACGTACTCGTACGGCTCGGGCATCCGTTCTTTCGAGCGCCGTGGGGTGAAGACACCGTGGGTTTGATCGTCGCCGATCTACACGATTCGGACGAGATACGAGAACTACTCACCGACAGCTACTGCATCCTTGCGCCGCAGAAGCTGGTCGAAGCCGTGGACCGCCCCGAGATTTAGGCGAGAAACAGCAGCGTCACCCGCGCGCGCGACGTGCCAACTCGACTGTTGCGGAACGCAATTGTGCGATGTCGTCGATAGGCTGGTCGTATCCGACGCGCGTGGTCGCTTTGCCCCGAGGTGTTTCGACGGCGAGGTCGAGACCGTATCGATCCGCCGACAAGCATGTCGCCACAGCGGCATCCGGGTACCCGCCCAAGGTGCGTGCCATCGCCAACAGCGAGTCGGCGTGGTCGTCGTTCAAATGGACGATCGCTGGTCCGGCGTTCGGTGCAACAGGGTCCGGCGCTGCCGCCGCGTAGTCGGTTGCCGAAGCAGAATCCATCCGTCCGTAGCCGCCGACCCAGCGCGCACGTCGAACCCGAAGGATCCAGAGCGTGAAGTCGCTGTAGTCGATGTAGTACTTGGCGGCAGGCACCGCGTTCAGATGCGCGTCCCGTGCCGCGGCCCGTTCGTCGTCGGTCGGGCTCTCGACTATTCCCGCGAGGGTGACGCGTGCGACGGCGAGCGGATCGGCGGCGGTTTCCGGGGCCACGATGGACACGCTCGCACGGGGATCGTGGTGCAGGTTGCGTCCGTGCTCGGCCATCCTCGAGACACACAGCACCGGCGAGCCGTCGAGCAATCCGTAGGTGACATACGAAGCCCAGGGGTCACCGTCGGTGGTCAGCGTAGCCAGGGTGGCGATGTTCGTCGATGCTGCTACGGTGCGTGCTTCCTCCGCGGCAGTCGATCTTCGGACGAGTGCCGCCTCGGTCAAGGGTGGGGGAGTCGACGGAGCGTCGCCGGGGTCGCCGTGATCGAGTGCCATGGCGGAAGTGTACGTAGTTGCTGCTCGGAGCGGGGCTGCCCAGGGTGCTGCGCGTTTCGGGTAATGAGCCGTGGGGCATGCAAGCGGTGTGTTCAAAGTGATGCGGAGCAATCGGACTGTCCGGGCGGTGGTTGCGGCGCTGTGCCTGTTCGCGGTCGTCGCAATGATTTGGGCAGGTGTCGGTTACGTCTACGCAGACCACGACAGGGTCGCGTCGGCGACGAAGGTGGGTTTGCTGGTGCTCGGTGTCGGGTGGCTGGCGGTGTTGGGCGCCGCCGGCGCGAAGTTCCTCCGTCTCCGAGCACGGCGGCGCGACAGTGCGCACACCGAAACGGCCGACGAGTGAGCGATCGGGCGGCCACGGGCCACTCTAGCCGGTGAGAATCACCAATTGTCGGGTCGCCCGAGTCATCGCGACGTAGCGATCGACAGCGCCTTCGATACCGGAACCGAAGGCCTCCGGATTCACCAGTATCACCAAGTCGAATTCGAGGCCTTTGGTCAGTTCCGGTGTGAGCGCGCGCACCCGTGACGTCGGCTCGAAGTTGGAACTGCCTAGTACGCAACCGATTCCTTCCACGTTGTCGTCGCTCCATTCCCGAACGATGGCGTCGACCCGGTGGGCAGCCTCGTAGATGACCGGAATGCCACTCGAGCGGATGGAGAAGGGCACGTTCGCGTCCGGTAGAACTGCCCGGATCACCGGCTCCGCCTCGCGCATCACTTCCTCAGGAGTGCGATAGTTGATGCTCAACGATGTCGACCCGATCCGCTCGAACCCAGCCCTCTGCAATCGCTCCGACCACGACTCGGCGAATCCGTGACGGGCTTGCGCACGATCGCCGACGATCGTGAAACTGTGCGACGGGCAACGGCGAAGGAGCATCTGCCATTCCGCATCGGTTAGTTCCTGTGCCTCGTCGACGACGATATGCCCGAAGGGGCCGGCGAGATCGTCCTCGCTCGCCGAGGGAAGAACGGATTCGTCGTCGAGAGCGTTCCTGATTCCGTCCTGACGCAACTGCGCCAGCAGACCGTCGTCGTCAGGGCCTTGAAGCATCTCGTCGATGACACGGTCCATGCGTCGGCGTTCGGCAGCGGCGACGGCATCTCGACGGTGCTGCCGCGTCGAGAATGTCGGGTCTCCGAGGCGGTGTCGTGCCGCGTCGAGCAGTGGTAGATCCGGCAGCGTCCATCGATTCGGGTCAGCGCGTTGCAGTGCGCGAACGTCGTCGTTGCTGAGCCAGGGCGCGCACTTGCGTAGATAGGCCGGCACCGACCACAGGTCGGCTACCAGGTCTGCCGCTTCGATCAAGGTCCACGCGGAGTCGAGTGCACGTCGCAGTTCGTCGTTGCGTAGTAGCGCATCTCGGACGAGACTCCGGGAGGCAACACCGTCGTACTTGTCCAGCAAAATCTCGACCAGAAGGCCGCGCACTGCCTCGCGTGCTTCGTTGTGCGGGATTCCCGGAGCGGGTGCGTCGAACGCTTCGGCCCAGTCGTCTACCTCGACACACAAATCCCCCCACTCTGTCTCGACCGTCATACCGATAGTGGGCGGCTGTTCGTAGAAGCGCACCGCTGCCTCGATGGCGCCCACCAGAGCCGCGGAAGACTTCAGCCGGGCCACGTCCGGATTGGTCTCCTGCTCCGCGTCCGCCCCTTCTGCGACGAGGGTGCGCAGCGTGCAGGTGCGCACACCGTCCTCCCCGAGGCTGGGCAGGACGTCGCTCACATACCTCAGATACGGTTCGTGGGGTCCGACGAACAGGACGCCGCCGCGGTTCCGACCGACGTGTGCGTCGGCATACAGCAAGTAGGCCGTACGGTGCAGCGCGACAACGGTTTTACCGGTGCCGGGACCGCCGTCGACAACCAGGGCTCCTCGCGCTTCTGCGCGTATGACGGCATCCTGATCGGCCTGAATGGTTCCGAGAACATCCCGCATCCTGGGTGATCGGCTTTCACCCAGGCCTGCGATGAACGCGGATTGATCGTCCAGGGCGACACGCCGGATCCCGTCGTCCGCATCGCCGCGGCCGTCGACGGCAAACACCTCGTCCCAATAGTCTTCGATCCTGCCGCCGAACCATCGATACCGTCGGCGGCGTGCCAATCCCATCGGGTTCGCGTGCGTCGCACCGAAAAACGGTTCGGCAGCGGGGGAACGCCAATCGACGAGCAACTGCTCGCCCGACGCGTCCAGAAGTGCCACGCGACCGATATAGACGGTGTTGCCCGACTCGGCATCGACCATGTGGCCGAGACACAGGTCGAGCCCGTAGCGACGCAGTGTGCGCAGGCGACCGGTCAACCGGTGTACCTCGAAATCGCGTTCCATCGCCTCGCGTCCCGCTCGCCCGACAGACTTTCGGGTCTCGTCGAGTCGAGCGGTGAGATCCGCGACCGAGTCTTCAAGACTGGCCTCGATCGCGGCGAAGTGGCGCTCGTCGCCCGCGATCAGCGTCGGGATCGACTTGGAACGACGCTCCGGGGACAACGCGAACGCACTCCGCGTCGCGCCCCGGTTGTCGGCGGTCGAGGGTGTGTCGGCGCTGTTCGAATCGGACATCTTCGCGCGCATTCATGGCTCCGGTCTCTGCAGGTAAGGGGATTGAAGCGCCATTCTGCGGGGCACCCTGGGTCTTGTGGCAAGACCCCGGCTGCGCTATAGATTGAAGGTGGAAGACGAAGTGTGTCCGCGTAACCGCCGCGGCCCGCACGATTTTGTATGCGTCGACACGGCGGTAGCAATCGTCTCGATGTACGGATCCCGTCGGTGACCGCAGTCGGTGCAGCGCTGTACGGATTGGGCACTGCACTGCCCCTCGTCGTCGGCGCAGCAATCGGATTGCGGTGGTCTCTGCCGAAACGGCTACTCGCGGCGATGATGGCGTTCGGGGCCGGGACCATGATCGCGGCTGTGTCCTCCGAATTGTTCGAGCCGGCATTCGATCAGGCAGGGATAATCATCGCGGGAGCGGCATTGTTCGCGGGTGCGGGCGTGTACGTGGTGGCGAACCACCTCATCGAGAACAAGCTAGGGCCTGCAGCAATCGGATGGGCGTTGATGCTGGGCACAGTTCTCGACGGTGTCCCCGAGAACACTGCGCTCGGTGTGTCACTCACCAGCGGCGGCGGACTCGTCCTGCTGGTCGCAGTGGCGGTCGGCAATGTGCCCGAAGCCGTCGGCGGGGCGGCCCTCATGCGTAACCAGCACGGATTCAGCCATGTCCGCGCTCTCGGCCTCTGGTCCATCACCGCCGTGGTGCTCGTCGCCGTCACGGTGATCGGCTACGCGATGTCCGATGTCATTCCGGACACTGGTATTTCCGCGGTGCAGGCATTCGCGGGTGGGGCGACGCTGGCCGTGCTTGCCGATTCGTTGATGCCGGAGGCCTACCGAGACGGCGGATGGTGGGTTGGAATGGCCACCGCCGCGGGCTTTCTCGTCGCATTCGCTCTTCGTTGACAGATTCCGGGACGCAACCGGGGGATCGGCAGGGTTTGACGTCGGCGCGGTGGGGGATGACTGGGACGTACGCCACACCTGTTGCTTTGAAGGAGGCACAATGCGCACCATCGACACACACTTCGGCGCGGATCACGCACCCGGGACGAACCGTTGATAGGCCACTCGAACAACGACCCCGACGATCGGCGGGTAGTGAACGACGACGATCGCGGGATGACGAATCGCGGCGTGGACGTGGAGCAGCGAGTGGTGACGAAGCCCGCGCGAACCAGCGCCGCTGCCGCGTTCGCACTGGCGATCGGCGTGGCGGCGCTGCTCTGTGTACTGACGGTCGTGCTCTCGCCGGTTGGTCTCATCCTGTCGATCATCGGTCTCGTGCTGGGCTTTATCGGCATTCGGGCAAGTAAGAAGCTGGGGATAACGGGCAGGGGAGTAGCAATCGCCGGCGTCGTCCTCAGCGCTCTTGCGCTCATCGGCTCGATCGCGTTCGCGGCGGGTGCGGTGACGGTACTCAACAACCAGAACGCTGTCGACCGCATCGAACAGGAACTCGACAAGCTGCGAGACAAGCTGCCGGAGAACGTGGAGGTACCTCAGCCGTGACGTCACCGCGGCATTCATTTCTTCAGTGACTGACCCGTTGGTTCGGTGCTGCTGTCTCGACTCCACGCGGACGGGTCTCAGGCCGATCGTCTCGTAGGTATTGCATGGACATGCCACGGAAACTTGGCACCAACCCCGTTGCGCGCTATCCACATGTGTGAAGTTTTACAAGACGATAGAGGCGAATTCGTTCAGTTCGGTCCATCGGCGCGCTTCAGCGCGCGCTGCCGCGACTGGGGCGTAACGGTCCACCCTCGTGAGTTCGTCCAGATCCAAGCCGGTGGCAGACGCGATGTCGACAACGGGGACCTGAAACGTCCGGTACGGACCGAGGGGAGGGGCGTCGGATTCCGCTCGGGCAGGTCGGTCGACTATCGGACCGAGCGAGGGTGTCTGATCGAGGATGTACCCGGTGGCGGCAAGACCACCTTCTTGCGCCCACGCTGCGATCTTGTAGAACCGTCGGGGGATGGCAATCCCGCGGTACACAGGATCGTCGTCGGCGAAGACGCAGCCGGAGAACACCGACAATCGCCGTCCGTACTGCCGTGCGTGCTCGAGCACGTAGTCCTCGAGTCCGAGCCACAGCGTTTTCGACTGGTTCAAGGTAGCGGTCTGTGGCGCACACACTGTGTAGTGAAAAGTGTCGGAATTGGCGCGTTCTGCGACGGCCTGCGGCCCCCAGACGGGATCACGGCGCCGAACGAGATGGCCGCGATCGAGATCGTTGTTCGAATACAGCTCCGGCCCAGCTTGTTGTTCCTCGGGCAGTCGCTCGTCGAGCCGCCAGTCGTTGCCTCTCGAGACGTCACGGAGCTCGTCGCCGGCGATGTTGACTGCGGTCGCGGCCGCCAAGCGTCGCTCCAGATCCATCGACACCGTGAAGTGGGTGTACGGCAGTTCGATCAGACCGAGACGGCTCGGCAGCGGAAGCTCGATGGAGGCGTCGAGGAAATCGGGGGCGAAACCTGCAGGTGTGGTCATGAGGACCATTGAGCCAGAGAGCGGTGACAACAACGTGAACGAGGCTAGGGACCACGAACGGCCCCTATGCTCGAGTGATGTTCTTACTCTTCGGTTATGGCGTCAAACGAAAGAACCTCGGCCCGGGTGCGACCCGTACATGCCCGCGCTGCCACAACACCACCCAGTGGGCTCGCTTGCGGCAATCGAAGCAATTCACGGTGTTCTTCATCCCGATCGCGCGCTGGAACCGGCAGCAGTTCGAGCAGTGCGGCATCTGCGGCACGGTCGTCGACATCTGATCACTCTCTACAGTCATCCTCCAGGGCAGTGTCCGGTCGGCGGAATCCGGCCTCGTTCGTACAAGAAATGGAGACTGAGATGCGCGAGTTGGTGTGGACGGGTTTCGTGTCGATCGACGGTGTGCTGGATTCTCCCGGCGGGGAAGCCGAGGGGCATCCGAGCGGTGGATGGGTTGCCCGCACGGAGTTCGTTCCCGAGGCCTTCGCGTTGAAGGGTGAGGAACTCGCGGAGACCACGGCGTTGATGTTCGGTCGACGCAGCTATGAGGCGTTTGCTCCGATCTGGGTGAACTCCGAAGAACTCGCCGGCTACAAAGAACTCCCCAAGTACGTGGTCTCGTCGACCCTCGATGACGGTGCACTCGTCGAGGGGTGGGGCGAGATGACCATTCTTCGTTCGATCCAGGACGTAGCCGATCTGAAAGAGACGGAGGGTGGCGCGATCTTCATCCACGGCAGCGGTGAACTGACCCGCAGCCTCGCCGACGCGGGATTGATCGATCGCTACAACTTGCTAGTTTTTCCGGTCGTTCTCGGTGCGGGCAAGAACCTGTTCGCCCGCACAAGTCGTCCCGAGCAGCGGCTCGAACTACGCGAAAGCGCCGCGTACTCCAACGGAGTGATGAAAGCCGTCTACGACGTCGTGCGCTGACCCGGTCCGAGCCATGGGGGCAGGAGATGTCACCGATCACCTGACATAATGTAGATTATCGGCAAAGCGATGACCTGCGATTCTGGATGGTCGATACATCCCGCTCGATTCGACGTCTGTACCAGCCATCATCGAGAATGATCGACCTACCCGCTAGTTGCGACCTCGATGTGCAACGCACGTACGTGAAGGCGCTTCCGGGTATGCCCATCGACAGGCCTGCGATGGGTTGTCGGCGTATCTGCCACCCACCTTCGAGCCCCTCGTCCGAAGCCTCGATACGTCACTGTGACGAATCTACGGTTGCTGGAGTGTGAACGGCACGACGCCGCTTTCCTACCGACCAACGTCGATTCCTGCGTTCGCGCCCGATCCGAACGCTACAGTCGATCGGTGGATCTTTCGGAGTACATGTCCCTCGATGCGACTGCTCTCGCCGGTCTGGTGCGCGACAAATCGGTTACCGCAGCGGAGCTTCTCGCGCTTGCCCGAGCCCGTGCGGACGAGGTCGATCCCCGGCTCAATTCGATCGTCCTGCGGATGGACGCGGCCGCCGATGAACGAGCCGAGAACGAGGCTACGACCGGACCGTTCGCGGGCGTGCCGTTTCTGATCAAAGACCTCGCGCAGGAGTACAAAGGCTACCCGACGTCCTACGGCTCGCGTTCCCTTGCCGGTGTGGTCGCCCGCGAACACGCGTCGGTCACGCAACGGTTCCTCGACGCAGGACTGGTCGTGTTCGGGAAGACGAATGTGCCAGAGCTGGGCGCGAAAGGTGTTACCGAACCAGACTATTGGGGCCCCACCCGCAATCCGTGGAACACGGCCCACACGTCGGGTGGGTCATCCGGCGGATCGGGCGCTGCGGTTGCAGCAGGTATCGTTCCGGCCGCCGGCGCCAACGACGGCGGCGGGTCCATTCGTATTCCCGCGGCGTGCAACGGTCTCGTCGGCCTCAAACTGGGCCGCGGTCTGTCACCGTACGGGCCTCAGACCGGCGAAGTGTTGTTCGGGATGGTCAGCCAGGGTGTCGTCACCCGCACCGTCCGAGACAGTGCAGCACTCTACGACGCCATCGTGGGGCCGGATCCGTATGCCGGCTATGCGGCTCGTTTCCCCGACCAACCGTATGCCGGGAGCCTGGACCGACGTCCGGCCGGTCTGCACATCGGATACTCCACGCGTTCGGCCGTCAACCCGCGACCGCACCGAGAAGCCATTGCTGCCGTCGAACGCGCAGCCGCCTTGCTCACCGAGCTCGGCCATCACGTCGAAGAGGTGGATCCCCCGTACGACGATCGGGCGCTGTCGCGAGATTTCCTGTCTGTCTGGTTTGCTCAGGTCACTGTTCAGGTGGCCGACATCAAGCAACGGACCGGAGCGAGAAATTCAGACTTCGAGGCCGACACCCTCGGCATCGCCGAGTTCGGCCGCCATCGTGGGCTCACGGAACCCATGATGGCGCTGGAGAACACCAAGGCCTACGTCCGCTCGCTGTCCGAGTTCCACGAAAGATTCGATTTCTTCCTCACACCGACATTGGCGACTCCCCCACTACGTGTCGGCGAAACGTCGTCGTCGCGCGCAATTCACGTCGCCGCCCGCGCTGTCCACGCCCTTCGCGCCGGCCGCCTGATGGCGATGGCGGGCGTTGTGGACGACATGGTCCAGGACAGTCTCGGGTGGGTGCCGTATACGCAACTGGCCAATGTCACCGGACGCCCTGCAATCAGCGTTCCGCTGCACTGGACGGACGAGGGCTTACCTCTCGGCGTGCAGTTCGTCGGCAAGCTGGGCTCCGAAGCCGAACTATTGCGGCTCGCAGCACAATTGGAAGAGGCGCAGCCCTGGGTGCACAGGTTTCCGGCGCCGAGCTGATCAGGTGCCGGTCAACGGTGCCGGTAGTAGCGCGGAAGGACGAGCCAGAAACCGATCATGACAACCGCAGTGACTGCGGCTGCGAAAAACCCGGCAACCGTTCCGACAACGAGCTCGAATGTCAAGGCGACCGCACCGACGAGCGTGAGTCCCAGCATGAAGACTCCGCCGATGGCAAGCCTGTTTCCGACTCGCACCAGCACGCCGATCGCGCGTTGACGAAACAGTAGACGGTGCATACCAACTGGAGCCACCAGCATGATCGTTGCGAAGATGGACGCCGACACGGTCAGGAG
>NZ_JBAWFH010000067.1:0-3751 GCF_049591685.1 Rhodococcus sp. (in: high G+C Gram-positive bacteria)
GCAGTGTCGTGCACAAGCGCGCCCCGCGACAGGGCGCCCTGCGAGTGCGGGCCGTAGGCGGATCCGGCGCTGGAGTATCCGTCGGCCGCAGAACCGCTCGACCCGCTCATCGGGTCGAGCGCGTGCGGAAGTAGAGGCACCTGCACAGCCGCCTGCCGGATCACCGGCGCGTACTGCGTCTTCATCACCGTCCGCGCCGCCTCCTCGGCTTCCTCGTGCATGTGCTGCACGCTCTTGATGTCGCCCAGGCCCACGGCTCGCGCACCCCATGTGAGCGCGTCGAGTAGCTTTTCGCCGCCCGCGTACGGCACCGGCGGTGGCAGGGTCTGCTTCACGCTAGTGACACCGGCGTGTGACTCCATGACCTTGCGTGCGAGTTGTTCGGACGCGAGCATCAAGTCGAGGGAGGAGTTGGCGTACCGCTGAACTCCGAGTCCGGCAGCGGTTGCCGCGGAACCCTGCCACTGAGTGCCGATGACTTTGGCCAGTTCGTTGCCGAACTGTGCGGCGTCCTCCGCTGCAGTGAATCCGAGCGTGCGCCAGTTGGAAGCCGTCCGATCGACGGTTTCGGGATCGAGCTTCGATGCCCGCTCCCAGATGTCTTCGTGCGACATGACGTCGAACGGATCGTCGCCGACCGTGATGGAGTCGAATTGTGCTGCGTAACCCGCCTTCGTCGCGATGCTCCGTTCGATCGCATCGGCGAACTGTTGGACGAACCGGGTGTCGTTTGCCTGGGCGGTCCGTAGAACGTGCCCGAGCCTGTCCAGTTGACCCGGCACATCCTCGGTGGCCATCAGCTCAGGATTCACTGCAGATCCTCGGCTTGCGTACGACCGAACAAATCCCACAATGCACGCACTCGGCTACCCCCTGTGTGTCCAACCCCTTGATCTGTTGGACGCAACGGTCGGCGCTTCGGTTCCCCCGACGCGGTGCGCGTCGTGCTCTCAGGCCTCGGACACCGATTCCGGGCTGATCTGCCGCGCGAGCCATTCGAGTATCTCTTCGCCTGCCCTGCCGCCCGACGATGCGGTGACGTCGAGATTGTCCTGCTGAAAGTTCAGAAGCTCGAGCTCCCCGTGTCGGGGACGGACGGCGCGATCGGCTGCGATGAGCATTTCGGCGTCGAGAGCGCCGTCGCCCGCTGCGAGCGTCAGCGCCGACGTGTCGAGGACACCGTCGTCGATGCACCGCGAGCGCACCTCCGCGACCGCACGGCTCTTGCAGACCACGTCGGGCATCGTGTAGATCTTGCGACCCTGCTGTGAGACGTTCCAGCCGCGCTGCGCACACCACTGCGACCACTCGGTGAGGAAACCGTCGGGTACCTGCGTGGGTTCGACGACGAGGTAGCAGAACAACTCGTCGGCCGATCGACGCTTGAGCACCCAGTCGCCGTCGGCCCTCGACTTCAGTTCGCCGCGAATCATGTCGAGTTCGATGTCGGCGAAGCGCTCACGCCATCTTCGATCAGGCACGCCGTCGACGAGGATGTTTCCCCCGTTGCTGGTGATGGCATAGCGCCACGGGGCGCCGGGCAGGTCGATGCGCTCGAACTGCTCGATGGTGCGGGTCGTCGTCGGCACCACGACAGCCGAGTCGGTGAGTGCGCGGAGTCGGTTGGCCGCGGTGAGCGTCATGTAGGACAGTGGCCCGCCGTCGTACATTTCGACGCACACGACGGACTCGTCGATCGGGAAACCCAGCGCTGCAGAGGAATAGATCATCGTGCGGTCCAGGTCCACCGAGATGAGTGCGGGTTTCACGTGACGTCCTTGATCAGACCCATGCAGGAGTATGCCAGGTCGGAAACCTCTTCGACGGGTACTCCCCTCGTAGCGGCCAACATTCGAATGTGTTCGTGCTCAGGGGCATCGGCGTCGCGCACCAACACCCGCCAGGGCACTCGGCGCAACAACACCCTCGTCGTCTCGCCCACTCCCGGTTTGACAAAGTTGACGTGCGAGATGCCGAATTGTTCCCGCACCTTCTCGACCGACGCCCAGCCGGTCCACGTCGGTGTCCGGTCCGAGGCGATCAGTTCGGCTGTCGCCTTCGACACGTCCTCGCGAACGTCGGCAAATCGTGCGGCGACGGTGTCCAGTAGGTGGTTCGACACATCTTCGGGGGCGAGCTCGACATAGTATTTCGCGCCGTGGAAGTCGCCGTCTCGGATGAGGTCGCCATTGAGCACCGTTCGCGAAACCAGGCCAGAGACTGTCGAATTGAGACACGCCGAAGCAATCAGGAAATCGTCTCGGGTGCCATAGGTGCGGGCGCAGTGCCCCGGATCGGCGAGTACGGCCAGGTCGCCGTCGAACTCCGCGTACTCGAACTCGGCCAGCGCCGCCGACAGTTCCCGGGCGATAGCGCCTTTGCCGGTCCATCCGTCGACGAACACCACCGACCGGGAATCGTGATGATCGGCGAGATAGCGCAACGCCACTGCGTCGATGCCGCGATCACGGACGATGGACACCGCGTAGTGCGGTAGTTCGAGACCGTGCATCTCGTGGGCCCACCGGCGCATAAGGATGCCGACGGGTGTACCCGCGCGGGCCAGCGAAGCGAGAACGATGTCGTGTCCACGCTCGGCCAGAACCAGCTCGGTGACCGCACCCACCGCGTGCGCCAGGCGTTCGGCGCTCTCGTGCAACACCTTCTCGAACAGTTCTCGGTACGCCGCGTCGGGTTGATACTCGACGGGTAGCGACTCCGCGTAATGCGCGGTTCCCGCCTGGATCTTCTTCTCCCGTTCGGTGATGTCCGCCTCGAGAGCCATCGCTGATAAATCCTTCAGCAGCCAGGTGACCTCGTGGGGCGCATAGGATCCGAAGTCGGGACCGGTCAGGGGCTCGGCTCGTCTCGACACCGTCAATACCACCGGATCGGCTCCGGTGACCACGACGACGAGCACGTCGGATCCCGACGCCGCGAGTACGTCGGTCACGCTGCCGGGGCCGACGAGCCGATCGGTGTCGGCGGGCGAATCGACCACCAAAATGAGCAGGGCATCGGCGGCCCCCACCGCGTTGTAGGCGTAGCGGTACTCGTCCTCACCCGCCTCGGGTGCGCGGAACTGAAACCCCCTGCGCAGCGGATAACCCGGCTCGTCCATGACGTAAGCCGGTGAACGCGTTGTGGTTTGGTACAGAGCGTAGTGGCCGCGTTCACCCAGCTGAACCGCGAGACGTAGTGGCAGGTACATCAGCTCTTCGTGGCCGAGTACGACCACGGCACGGTCGGGAGCGATAGCGGTGTCGACGACGCGCACTGCTTCGGCGACGGCCGCTTCGAACGACGGTGTGTCGACGGCGAGAAAACCGTGACGTCCGCCGTCGGGAACGGCTGCGGGCCAGCCCACGTCGACCCGCGTGATCGAACCCCGTCGATCGCCGACAGGGTTGTACTGCGGGTCCGGCAGGGCCACGACCGTGTCGACGAGTCCCGGCGCGAGCTCGACGCTTCCCTGCGCGAGACTGACGCTGTCGATGACGACTCCCAGTTCCTCGGCAACGGCGTCGGATGCATCGAGGTGCTCGGGCGCTCTCATGTCGACGAGCGAGGCGATGACGTAGTGCGCACGAGGGGTGACCGCGTGGATCGAGCGAACCGCCTCCAAAGCCGTTTTTCCCGTGGAGATCTCGTCGTCGACGAGGACGAGCGGAAAGGGATCGGCCATGACGTTCGGCGACGTGGGCAGTAGCCGGTGGTCCGTCGCGTGCGAGTGGCCCTCCTGGAATTCGGC
>NZ_JBAWFH010000068.1:0-5113 GCF_049591685.1 Rhodococcus sp. (in: high G+C Gram-positive bacteria)
GGCCGCCGGGGCAACGTTCGACAAGAACCCGGACGGTCAGCCGGCTCGTACGCGCGAGGGCGGGCACTCGCGCAGCCGCATCGTTCACGCCGGCGGAGACGCCACCGGCGCCGAAGTGCAACGCGCGCTCGACGCTTCGGCTCGGTCGCGGTCCGAAACCCCTACACTTTCCGGCACCGCATGCAGCGTGCTCACCTCGGCGGGTGAGGTTGTCGGTCTCGTGGTCTCCTCTGCCGACGGGTACGGCGTCGTTCGCAGTCCCTCCGTTCTTCTCGCCACCGGCGGGCTGGGTCAGCTGTACATCTCCAGCACCAACCCGTCCGGAGCCACCGGCGACGGCATCGCACTGGCTCTCGACGCAGGCGCAGAGGTGGCCGATCTCGAATTTGTGCAGTTTCACCCCACCGTCCTGTTCGCGCCAGGCTCGGCGGGACGCAGACCGCTCGTCAGCGAGGCCGTTCGCGGCGAAGGTGCGCACCTCGTCGACGGGGACGGTGCGCGCTTCATGACCGGTATTCATCCCCTGGGCGACCTTGCGCCCCGAGACGTCGTGTCACGCGCCATCGCAGAACGGCTGAGATCGTCCGGCGCCGATCACGTGTATCTCGACGCGCGCTCGATGGGCGAGTTCCGCACGAGATTTCCCACCGTGTCCGCGGCTTGCCACGCGGCAGGGCTTGACCCCACCTCGGACCTGATCCCGGTTGCGCCGGCAGCGCACTACTCCTGCGGAGGCATCGTCACCGACACCTGGGGGCGCACGTCCGTACCGGGTTTGTTCGCAGCCGGTGAGGTCGCGAGAACGGGAATGCACGGGGCAAACCGGCTGGCGTCGAACAGCCTGCTCGAGGGACTCGTCGTCGGCGAGCGTGCAGGCGCGGCCGCGGTCGATCGGCTCGGTCGCCGGGTACCGGACGTCGACGTGCACCTCGGCCGGCCCCGGGCAGTTCCGCGGTCGGAGCTACAGAAGCTGATGACCGCACATGCGGGCGTGGTTCGAGATGCCGACGGCCTCCGATTTGCCGCGTCGGCGCTGCGATCACTCACCGACCGAGCCGAGGACACCGATCGGGCCCGAGAAGACACGGCGCTGACCGTCACCGCGTCCGCGCTCGTACTCGCCGCCGAAACCCGTACCGAAAGCCGCGGGTGCCACACCCGCCGAGACCACCCCGACGCGGCGGGGCGGTTACGCACCAGCCTGCGAATCCGCCTCGACGCACACGGACAGCCCGAGTTGGTGCCGGATTCGGTGCGCCGGCCGGCCGAACCGGCATCAGCCATGACAGGAGCACTGTGACAGTGAACGAGCTGACAGCGAACGAGTTGACGGCACAGGGATTGAATCCCGACGAAATACGCGCCCTCGTCCGAACGGCCCTCGACGAAGACCTGCGGTACGGACCCGACGTCACCACGACGGCAACCGTCGCGGAGGACGCAGAGGCGACCGCGTCCGTCGTAGCCCGGCAACCGGGCACCATCGCGGGACTCGACGTCGGCCTCGTCGTACTCGACGAAGTGATCGGCAAGGACAACTACACCGTCCGCGACCGCGTCACCGACGGAACCGAAGTTGCGCCGGGACAGTCGATTCTCACCGTCACCGCCCCGACCCGGGGGTTGCTCACCGCCGAGCGAACCATGCTCAACCTCGTGTGCCACCTCTCCGGAATCGCCACCACGACCGCGGCCTGGGTGGCCGAAGTTGCCGACACGGACACCCGCATCCGAGACAGTCGCAAGACACTGCCGGGCCTCCGCTCACTGCAGAAATACGCGGTCCGCGCCGGCGGAGGCGTCAACCACCGCATGGGACTCGGCGACGCCGCGCTCATCAAGGACAACCACGTCGCCGCTGCAGGGTCCGTGGTGGCTGCGCTGAAAGCCGTCCGCGCCGCAGCACCCCGCATCGAATGCGAAGTCGAAGTCGACAGCCTCGAACAACTCGACGAAGTGCTCGCCGAAAACGTCGAACTCGTCCTCCTCGACAACTTCGCGCTGTGGCAGACGCAAATGGCGGTTCAGCGCCGCGGCAAGCTCTCGCCGTCCACCCGACTCGAATCGTCCGGCGGTCTCACCCTGGACGTCGCACACGACTACGCACGCACCGGCGTCGACTTCCTTGCTGTCGGCGGGCTCACCCACTCGGTCACGGTGCTCGACCTCGGGCTCGACATGTAGAAGGATTCGCGTCCCGAGACGCGCCGCGTGCTCCGGTAGCGTGGGCGGCCCATGTCAGAAATGCAGAGCGTCCGCCTCGACAGCTGGATCTGGGCGGTCCGGATGTTCAAGACCCGCTCGGCGGCCGCCGCTGCCTGCCGCGCGGGGCACGTGCGCGTCAACGGGACCCCGGCCAAGGCGGGTCAGAGAATCGGTCCTGACGACGAGATTCGGCTGCGTGTCGACGGAGTCGAGAAGATCGTCGTGGTCACCCGGCTCGTCGCCAAGCGCGTCGGTGCCGGTGTCGCCGCGGAATGCATGATCGATCGCAGCCCGCCGCCTCCGCCGAAGGAAGCGCTGGCGTCCGTACCTCGCCGCGATCGGGGCGCCGGTCGCCCCACGAAGCGCGAGCGGCGCGAACTCGACAAGCTACGCGGTCTCGGACTGTAGCGCTGCGCTAACGCCTCGGCCGCTTGCCTCGTGCCGGAGCCTTACGTACGGGTGTGGATTTCGCGGGCCGAGCCCTCTTCGCCGGTGTCTTCGCGCCGCCCCCGGCCGTTGGGGTTTCGGCGCTGCCCGCGGCCGGTGGCGTCGCAGCTCCACGGGAACTGCGGACCGATCTTCCTCGAACGATGCCGAAGAACTCTTCGATGTTGTCGGTTTTCTTGTCGGTGGGCCACGCGAGAGCGATCGACGACCCGGCGACTCCGTCGACAGGTCGGTAGACCAGGTCTTTGCGAGCGTGAAGGCGCGCGATGGACTGCGGCACGATGGCGATCCCGAGGCCTGCGGCTACGTACTCCACGAGTTCACTGTTCGACGCCAACGGCGGCGGCGCAAGGCGGGTGCCGTCGGCCACTTCCGTTGCGATCGCGGCCCATTCGGGGACCTCGCCCTGGTCCTGCAGGAGGTGTTCGTCGGACAGATCGTCGACAGCGATGCGATCGAACGCCGCAACGGGGTGATCCTTGGGTGCCACCACGACCGGGGTTTCCTCGTACAGGCCGATGACATCGAGCCCGTCACGATCGACGGGTAGCCGGACGAACCCCACGTCGACGGTGCCGTCGTGCAGCAGTTCCATCTGGTTCTGCGCTGTGGTGGCCACGAGTTCGAGGGTGATGCCGGGGAAGCGTTCGGCCCAGATGCGGGTCCACTTGGTCGGCGTCACGCCTTCGGTGTAGCCGACGGTAAGGGTGGTGGCCAGCGCAGCACGCGCTGCCGCCTCCTCGTCGCGCCGACGGTCGTCCTCCTCGACGAGGGCGCGCGCGGTGCTCAGGAAAGTAAGTCCCTGTTCGGTCGATCGGGTCGGTGATTCGCCCGGCACGAACAGGGGATACCCCAGCTCGGCCTCGAGGTCGATGACCGCGCGGCTGAGCTTCGTTCGGGCGATGTTCAACGACTTGGCCGCCCTGGCGAAGTGCAGTTCGTCCGCCACTGCGATGTACCAGCGGAGAGTCTGCACCTCGAAGTTCACGGGTCAACAGTAGGCGAGAAGAGAACGCCGCTCGACGACGGTGGCATCAACCCGGGCCACGGGAAGTTAGGCTGTGCGGGTGAGCCCGGAGAAGAAACAACAGCACATGAAGCCCTTGACCGCGGCGAACAAGCTCGGCATCTACCTACCTGCCGCCCCCGAAGAGTTCCAGTCGACGCCGCTGACCCGCGCCGATCTGGACGCCCTTCGGACCGCGCCGCCGGAGTGGTTGACGGAGCTGCAGCAGAACGGTCCGTTCCCCAAGGACGTCATCGCCCGCAAGTTGGGAGTGTCCATCGCAGGACTCTCTCGCGCCGGTTCGACCGACGCGCTCACCTCGGAGCAGATCGATGCGCTGTTGGCGGAGAAGCCGGAGTGGCTCGTCAAGGAACAGCGGCTTCAGGATCAGGTCAAGGCCGAGGCCGAACGCGTCAAGGCCAAGGACGAGGCGCGTCGGGCGGCCACCAATCGCCCGCAGAAGATGCGTTGAACGGGCCGCTTGTCTTCAGGGCGGCTTGTCAGCCCTGCGCCGTGGTGCCGGTCAGGTAATACCACTTGCCGCGCTCGCGTACGAAGCTGCTTGCCTCGCGCAGGACCCCGTTTCCGCCCGGGTGCTTGTAATAGGCACTGAACTCGACGTGGCCGGTACGGTCCATCAGTCCGCCGGCACGAGTGTCGTGGATGTCGAGTCGGTACCACCGCTGCAGCGGATCCAGTTCCAGGCTCCCCGGTGCGGTGTCGGGATGCCAGGTGTCGAGTAGATAGTCGGCGTCACCCACGCCGAACGCGCTGTATCGCGACCGCATCAGGTGTTCGGCGGTGGGCGCAGTGGCCTCTCCGCTGAGAAACGGGCCGCAACAGCGCTCGAAGGGGTCACCGCGCAGGCATGGGCACGGTCGGCTCACTCGTCGACCACCTGCACGTCGTACGTTCCCAGTTGGTGTTCGTCGCGGTGGCCCTCGTCCTGGATCCAAGTGTTCGCCGCGAGCAGCGTGTCGAAGTCGCCCAGCGTGGTGACTGCGGACGAATCTCCGTCCTTCATGAGCACTCGGTACTTCTTCATAGCCCTGTCCTCTTCCTCGTGTACTGCCCTACGAATTGCTCGTCAGGCGGGATTCGAACGGCGAACCGTCGCAAGAAACGTCGCTGCGCCGAAGAACAAGCCCGCAAAAGTGCGGTTGAGCGTCACCTGCTGCCGGTGCGAGCGCATCACCCTCAGCACTCGTGCGGCCAACGACGTGTACCCGGTCATCACCGCCATGTCCACCGCCACCATCGTCGCAGCAATGGTCAGGTATTGAGGCAGAAGCGCACTGGACGTGTCGAGAAATTGCGGAAGCACCGCGAGCATGAAGACGACGGCTTTGGGATTGCTTGCGTTGACCAGGAATCCGCGGCCGAGCATCGCGACGCCTCTGTCGGCGACGGGTGTGGTGGCCTCGGCATCGGTTGGCGCCGCTCGCCACTGTCGCA
>NZ_JBAWFH010000069.1:0-3534 GCF_049591685.1 Rhodococcus sp. (in: high G+C Gram-positive bacteria)
CTGTGAAGCCGATCCAGAACTCGGTGGGGAGAAGTACGCCCAGCGTGCCGCCCAGAACCCAGCACAGCTGCAGGACGGTTTCGGAACGGCCGAATCCCGAGGCAATCGATTCCGGCGGTAGGTCCGACTGCAACGAAGCGTCGAGCGACACCTTCGCAAGAGCGCTCGCGCATGAAGCGACGAGTGCCGCGAGCGCTGCGGTGAGCAGACTGTCGGTGACGGCCGCGACGATGGCAACGACGGTGACCGCGGTGGTGCATCTCAGGACGACGAGGGCGGGCTTGCCCAACTTCATCCGGGCCCCGCTGGCGTTACCCGCAAAGTTGCCGATTCCTGCGGCAGCGCCGACGAGTCCGAGCATCGCGGCCTGCTTGATCGGTTCGTGATCGGTCTGGGATTTGGCGACGAACGCGACGTAGAGGGTCAGGAACCCGGTGAGCACCCGGATGGTTCCGTTACCCCAGAGCCCGAGGATGACAGCTTTGCCGAGGGGCTGACGACGAGACTTGGCCGGCGCGCTCGTCGGCTTGCCGCGCGAGATGACCTCGGTCTGAGCGTCGGAGCCGTGGTAGCCGAAGGTGGCGGGTACTTCACCTTCGGTGACCTCGACCCAGGCGGGGATACGCATGGACAGGTATGCGCCGAACAGGGTGACCGCGACGACGAACCACAGCGCGCCGGGTGAGCCCGCCACGAACGCGATACCCGCGGCGATACCGCCGCCGACGATGGTGCCACCGAGCAGACCGAAGACGGTCAGCCGAGAGTTGACTCGGACGAGATCGATTTCCGGTGGCAGCACCCGGGGAGTGACCGCGCTCTTGAGGACGGCAAATGATTTGCTCAGCACCAGCATGCCCAGCGCCGCCGGATAGAGCACCCAGCTGTCGAAGTTGAACACCAGCACCACCGCGAGTCCTGTGCGCACCAGGAACGACACGGCCAGTGCGATTCGTCGTCCGTGCTGCAGACGGTCGAGCATCGGCCCGATCAACGGGGCAATGAGGGCGAACGGCGCAATGGTGATGACGAGGTAGAGCGCTACCTTGAGCTTGTCCTCACCGGCCGCCGCGGAGAAGAACAGGGTGTTGGCCAGGGCAACCGCGATGGCTGCGTCGGATGCGAAGTTCGTCATCGTCGCGTACGTCAGCGCGGTGAGCCCGGATTTGTCGGCGCCGTCGGCTTTCGCTGCCCGCCGGAACGTCGCGATGCCCTTGCCGGTGAGCTCTCGACTGCGCATGGCCGCAACCCGCGTCACCGTCAGCTTTCGCGGCATCGGTGGCGGTTTCGGCCCCTCCGGTTTCGACGCCTCTGCCTTGGCCCCCTCTGCCTTGGCCCCCTCTGCTTTGGCCCCCTCTGCTTTGGCTCCCTCGGCTTTGGCTTCGGCTTCGGGCCGTGTCGGTGACGCCGCGGCCGGATGCAGTGGAGGGAGCGGCGTGCGCCTACTCGGCACATGCTCGTTCGCGGCAGCGCGATCCCGCAGACTGCTCGGCGGCGAAGCGGGAGGGTAGTTGCCGAATCCGGGGTGGTCCTCACCCACGGGGGCGTCGGAGTCACGTGGATCGGTCACGGGTCAATTCTGTCCTAAATCTTCGACGGGCGAGTACACCGACTCACCGAGGTGGCGTGAACTCCACCTCGTACATCGTGGGCCACAGCTTTCCGGTTACGAGAAAGCGCCCGGCGCCCGGCAATTGCGCGATCCCATT
This sequence comes from Rhodococcus sp. (in: high G+C Gram-positive bacteria), assembly GCF_049591685.1. Lineage (GTDB taxonomy): Bacteria > Actinomycetota > Actinomycetes > Mycobacteriales > Mycobacteriaceae > Rhodococcoides. Next base: position 1,710 of record NZ_JBAWFH010000069.1, read on the forward strand.
GAGCACATCTGCCCCCGCACGCTCGTCGGCGGTCATCGAATCCCACAGCGGAGCCGCGTCGATCAGAGCGGTCACCTCTCCGCTTTTCGGGTCGATGCGAGCGATGTCGTGGGTCTGCCACACGTTGGCGTACACCGATCCGTCCGCGGCACATTCGAGTTCGTTCAGGTCGGCCAGCGGTTCACCGTCCATGCTCACCTCGACGGTCGACGTCGCCGCGAACGTGACGGGATCGCGGAAGGTGAGCGTCTCGGACCCGTCGCTCATGACGAGTCCGGCCTCGGGCGTGTTGCACAAACCCCACCCCTCACCCTCGTATTCGACGCGACGGGCCTCCGCGAGCGTGTTGAGATCGCGGGCAATGGCGACACCGTCGCGCCAGGTGATCTGCCACACGATGTCGTCCGTGACGGTCAGTCCTTCGCCGAAGTAGTCGGCCGAGAGGTCGGCCCGCCGCAGTTCGGCGCCGGAATCGAGGTCGGACACCCGGATCCACGAACTACCGTTGCGCCCCGTGCTCTCGAACAGTTCGGAGCCGGAGACCTCGAGGCCCTGCGTGAAGGCCGTGCGGTCGTGGGGGAGCGTGCGCGTTACCTCGACGGTCAATTGCTCGACGCTCGACGCTGCATCTTTGGCGCCCGGGTTGTCGGGGCTTGGGTCAGCGGCGGTCGACGAAGAACACCCGACGAGCACCACCGTCGACGTCAGAAGCGTCGACAGGACGCGGAACGTGGCCGTCATGGCCCCATCATGGCAGCCCGAACTGGGCGCTTGCGAAGTGATGCGGCAAAATGAATGTGTGAGTTTCACATCTTCTCCAGAGCTCGACCAGATTCGTCCTGTCCTAGCCGAGGCCGGGGAGTTGGCCCGCCAGGCACTGATCGATGCAGCAGAAGGCGGGGTCGGCGAATACATCGGCGTCACCGCGGAAGACCACACTGCTGCCACCCACCGTTTCCGCGCCGAGCTACCGGGCTACCGCGGCTGGCAATGGGCCGTGGTCGTCGCCGCACCCGACGGGGCCGACGCCGCGACCATCAGCGAAATAGTTCTTCTCCCCGGCCCCGACGCGATCGTCGCGCCCGGTTGGTTGCCGTGGGACGAGCGCATCCGTGCCGGCGACCTCGGCCCCGGCGATCTGCTGCCGCCGCGCGAACAGGATCCGCGACTCGTTCCGGGTTATCTCGCCACCGGTGATCCGGCCGTCGACGACGTCGCTTACGAGCTGGGACTCGGCCGCAAGCAGGTCACGAGCCGCGAGGGCCGCCTCGACGCCGCAGAGCGGTGGCACGAGGGCGAGTTCGGCCCGGGCAGTGAGATGGCCAAGGCAGCTCCATCCACCTGCGGACTGTGCGGGTTCTATCTCCCGATCGCGGGCTCGCTGTCCGCGGCATTCGGAGTCTGCGGCAACGAATTTGCGGCCGACGGTCGAGTGGTCCACGCCCAGTACGGCTGCGGCGCTCACTCCGACACCGAACTTCCTACGGGCGCAGGCTCTCCGCAGTTCGAGCCCTACGACGACGCCGCGCTCGATGTCACGGCAGGCGATGTCACGGCCGGCGGTGTCTCGGCCGGCGGTGTCTCGGCCGGCGGTGTCTCGGCCGGCGGTGTCTCGGCCGGTGACGTCGCGGCCGGTGAAACTGCTGCTGTGGTCGACGCTCCGGTAGCCGACGAGACGCCCGCAACCGACGTTCGGCAGGACGCGTAATCGACCGACCGAAGGATCCGTTCGACACCGAGTCTCTGCGCGCGGCCACGATCGCGGCGTGGGCTTCGTCGCCCACGCGACTGCGGGAGGACGCCGCCACCGAGGCCGACCTGGTGG
>NZ_JBAWFH010000070.1:0-41785 GCF_049591685.1 Rhodococcus sp. (in: high G+C Gram-positive bacteria)
CTGTCGCACTCCGAGATAGACCAGGTAGGCGACGCCGAACCATTTGATGGCGGAGAAGGCGAGCGCGGAATTGGCCAGCACGGCCCCGAGACCCACTGCGACGATGGCGATTTGCAGCAGTAGGCCGAATTGGAGTCCGACCATGTTCCAGTATCCGCGGCGCAGTCCGTAGCGCAGGCCGGTCGACATCGACGCGATGGCACCCGCGCCGGGGGAGATGCTGATCAGGACGCTTGCGCCGAGAAAAGCGAGCCAGACATGCCAGTTCATCCGTCCATTGAACAACGCTTCACACTCGACCGAAGAATGAATACCTGCCCGACGGGTATAGGGCCTTGATGGTCCCCATTCGCACGATCGACAGGGGTGCTCGCGTCGTCGCCCGCCAGGCCGACATCGCCGCACCCGCCACAGAGTTGTTCGCCCTCGTCGCGAACCCGCATCGGCATGGCGAGCTCGACGGCTCGGGCACCGTCAAGGACACCGTCTCCGGACCGGACCGGTTGACGCCGGGTGCGAAGTTCTCCGTCGGCATGAAGCAGTACGGCGTCCCATATCGGATCACGAGCACCGTCACCGAATTCGTCGACGGCGATGGTGTGAAGGTGATCGAGTGGCGGCACCCTCTCGGTCATTCGTGGCGGTGGGAATTCGAGGAGACTCAGCCGGGACTGACCACGGTGACGGAAGCCTTCCGATACGACACCGCGAAGGCACCCAAGCTCCTCGAGGTGTTCAAAATGCCGCAGCAGAACGCCAAGGGTATCGGCGCGACGCTCGAAGCGCTGGCGCGAAAGTACTCCTGACGAGGGGTGGCAAAAGCCGTTCGCGCCCGATCGGGTGGCGTTCTACTGTGTCGCTCATGGCTATCGTTCCTGATTCGAAGAACTGGACCTGGGTGCTCGAGCAGCAATGTCCGGAGTGCGGCTTCGACGCTTCCGCAGTGGCGTACGAGAACATCCCCGAGCTGATCGACGGCGACGTGCAGGCGTGGCGGGACGTGTTGGCTCGCCCCGACGTGGCGGTGCGGCCCGACGACTCGACCTGGGCGCCGCTCGAATACGCAGCGCACGTCCGAGACGTGCACCGTATTTTCCTGCGGCGGCTCACGCTGGTGTGCGCCGAGGACGAGCCGTCGTTCCCGAACTGGGATCAGGACGCCACCGCCGAAGCCGAAAACTATCTCGCGCAGAACCCCGTCGTTGTCGCCGACGAGTTGGCCGATGCCGCCCACGCGGCGTCTGCGGCGTTCGCCGCAGTACCGTCTGCCGATCGGACGCGCGGGGGACTGCGCAGCGACGGTGCTCGGTTCAGTGTCGACACCCTGGCTCGCTACTACGCGCACGACCCGATTCACCACCTGTGGGACGTGCGAGGTCGGTAGTAAACGGTCCGCACTATCCTGGTGGAGCGGAATCACCGCTGTAGTGCACGTTCGCTCATGAACATCGAAGGGAAAACTATGCCTGCCCGTCTCGAGCTCGCCCGCGTGGATCTCCGCGGCCGGACTCCATCCACTGCCGAATTACGCGGTGCTCTTCCCCGAGGCGGAGTGGATGTCGACGCGGTCCTGCATCAGGTGCGGCCGGTGGTCGAGGCGGTGCGTGACCGGGGTGTCGACGCCGCCATGGAATTCTCCGAGAAGTTCGACGGTGTCCGTCCCGACCGTGTTCGGGTGCCTGCCGAGGCATTGGTACGTGCACTCGACGAGCTCGATCCGGCGGTGCGTGAAGCGTTGGAGGTCGCGATCGAGCGCACCCGAGCGGTCCACGGCGATCAACGCCGCAGCGACTCGACCACAGAGGTGGTTGCAGGCGGAACGGTCACCGAACGTTGGGTGCCGGTCGAGCGCGTCGGGCTTTACGTGCCCGGCGGCAACGCGGTGTACCCGTCGTCCGTGGTGATGAACGTGGTGCCGGCGCAGATAGCTGAGGTGGGTTCGCTCGTCGTGGCAAGCCCGCCGCAGGCCGCATTCGGCGGATTGCCGCACCCGACCATCCTTGCCGCGGCCCGGCTCCTCGGCGTCGAGGAAGTATGGGCGGTGGGCGGGGGACAGGGCATCGCACTGCTCACCTACGGCGGCACCGACACCGACGGCGCCGCCCTGGAGCCGGTCGACCTGATCACCGGACCGGGCAACATCTACGTCACCGCAGCGAAACGGCTCTGCCGATCGCTGATCGGTATCGACTCCGAAGCAGGTCCTACCGAAATTGCCATCCTGGCCGACGACTCCGCCGACCCGGTGCACGTGGCCGCCGACATGATCAGTCAGGCCGAGCACGACGTCATGGCGGCCAGCGTGCTGGTCACCACCAGCGAGCAGTTGGCCGACGCGGTCGACGTCGCGCTCGAAGCGCAGCTGGCCATCACCAAGCATGCCGAACGTGTGCGCACGGCACTGTCCGGCGAGCAGTCGGGCATCGTCCTCGTCGACGGTATCGATCAGGGACTCGCCGTCGTCGATGCCTATGCCGCGGAGCACCTCGAGATCCAGACCGAGAATGCGTCGGACGTTGCTGCGCGCGTCCGCAGTGCGGGCGCCGTGTTCGTCGGCGCCTGGTCTCCCGTCAGCCTGGGCGACTACTGCGCCGGATCCAATCACGTCCTGCCCACGGCGGGGTGCGCGCGGCACTCGTCCGGTCTGAGCGTTCAGACGTTCCTGCGCGGAATTCACGTCGTGGACTACTCCGAGGCAGCCCTGAAAGACGTCGCACGGCACGTCATCGCGCTTGCCGACGCCGAGGATCTCCCCGCGCACGGCGAGGCAGTGCGCGTCCGTTTCGAGGGGTTGACGTCGTGACAGGCGTTGTCGGACACGATGTTTCGATCGACGACTTACCCTTGCGTGGCAACCTGCGGGGTAAATCCGCGTACGGTGCGCCGCAGCTCACGGTGCCGGTTCAGCTGAACACGAACGAGAATCCGCATCCGCCAACCCAAGCCCTGGTCGACGACGTTGCCGAGTCGGTGCGTCGGGCGGCGCTAGCGCTGCACCGCTACCCAGATCGCGATGCAGTCGAACTGCGCACCAAGTTGGCCGAATACCTGACGGGGCAGACGGGTTTCGACGTCGACGTCTCCAACGTCTGGGCGGCCAACGGATCCAACGAGATTCTGCAGCAGCTACTTCAGGCGTTCGGCGGGCCCGGGCGCACGTCCCTCGGGTTCGTTCCGTCGTACTCGATGCACCCGATCATCTCGTCCGGGACGCAGACGGAGTGGATCGACGCCAGGAGGAGCGACGACTTCTCGCTCGACATCGACTACGCGGTGGACGTGATCGTCGAGCGAAATCCCGACGTCGTGTTCGTCACCAGCCCCAACAACCCGACGGGGCACAGCATCCCGGTCGACGACCTGCGGCGGATCCTCGATGCGAGTTCCGGAATCGTGGTGCTCGACGAGGCATACGCAGAGTTCTCGTCGCTGCCGTCGGCGATCGGTTTGATCGCGGACCACCCCGAGAAGCTTGTCGTCAGCAGGACCATGAGCAAGGCATTCGCATTCGCCGGAGGCCGGCTCGGCTACCTCGTCGCAGCGCCCGCGGTCGTCGAGGCGATGCTGCTCGTACGACTTCCGTACCACCTGTCCGTCGTCACCCAGGCGGCTGCACTCGCGGCTCTGCGTCACGCGTCGGAGACTCTCGCCAGTGTCGCGCAGCTGTCGGCCGAACGCGACAGAGTCGTCGCGGCTCTGACCGAACTCGGTTTCGACGTTGTCCCCAGCGACGCGAACTTCGTTCTGTTCGGACGTTTCTCCGATGCTGCGGTCACGTGGAAGCGGTACCTCGACGAGGGTGTTCTGATCCGCGACGTCGGAATTGCCGGTTACCTGCGCACCACCATCGGCCTCGATTCCGAGAACGACCGATTCCTCGACGTGAGCGCGCAACTCGTGCACAGCGAACTCGACACCACCAGGACAGCGGAGGCGACGTCATGACCACTGCCAGAGCACCCAGAATCGCGCGGATCGAACGCACCACCAAGGAATCGGACATCACCGTCGAGTTGAACCTCGACGGCACCGGAGTGGTCGACATCGCCACAGGCGTCCCGTTCTACGACCACATGCTCACCGCACTGGGCACCCACGCGCGCTTCGATCTCACCGTCCACGCGAAGGGCGACATCGAGATCGATGCCCACCACACCGTCGAGGACACCGCGATCGTCCTCGGCCAGGCCCTCGGGCAGGCCCTCGGGGACAAGTCCGGGATCACCCGCTTCGGCGACGCGTTCATCCCGATGGACGAGACGCAGGTCCACGCGTCGGTGGACGTATCAGGCCGGCCGTACTGCGTCCACACGGGAGAGCCGGACTACATGGTCCACTCGATCATCGGCGGCTACCCGGGCGTTCCCTACGCCACGGTCATCAACCGCCACGTGTTCGAGTCGTTGGCCATGAACGCCCGCATCGCACTGCACGTGCGGGTTCTGTACGGCCGCGATCAGCACCACATCACCGAAGCTGAGTTCAAGGCGGTGGCCCGCGCGCTTCGCCAGGCAGTCGAGTACGACGCACGCGTCACCGGGATCCCGTCCACCAAGGGAAGTCTGTGACCTCGGCTTGACGCAATCCGCATCACTGCTCTCGATCAGGGGCCTGCCTGCAGCGATGGCCATGGGAGCGGCCGCTTTCGGCGGGTGGGGGCTCCTGCTTCCCGTCGTTCCGTTGGCCGTGTCGGTGGGCGGTGGTTCGGATGCCGTGGCCGGGGCCAGCACCGCGATTTTCATGGCGACGACGGTGCTCACTCAGCTGTTTGTGCCGAGGCTGCTCGTCCGATTCGGCCACCGCTCCGTCCTCGCGGCCGGGTGCATTCTTCTCGGACTGCCCGCGGCGTTCTTCGTGCTGTCGGTGAGTACTGGGCCTGCGCTGTCGGTGTCGGCTGTGCGCGGTGTCGGTTTCGGCATGCTGACCGTCGCAGGCGCCGCGCTGGTGGCCGAACTCGCCCCGCACGGTCAACTGGGCCGAGCTACCGGAGCGCAGGGAATCGCGGTGGCGCTCGCCCAGATGGTGACGCTACCTGCGGGATTGGCGCTGTATGCGGTGTCGCCCACCGCGGTGTTCGTGGTCGGCGCGGTGGTGCCGATGGTGGGTCTGATCGCGATCGCGTTTCTGCCTCCCGTTCGTCCCGCTGCACCTGTTGCGCGGCCGGCCGCCGAGAACCGAACGACGGCACGAGGTTTCGTCGTGCCCTGTCTCGCCATCGCCGCGGCGTCGGCGTCGTTCGGTGGTCTGTCGAGCCTGCTCCCCATCGCCGAACCCGGCCGTGAGTCGTTGATCGGCGTCGCCCTGGCCGTCATCAGTGGGTCGATGCTCGTCGGTCGCTACGGTGCGGGTGCCGTCGCCGACCGGATCGGTATCGGGCGAGCTCTCGCTCCGGCACTGCTCTTCGTCGCCGGTGGCGTCGGCCTCTTCGCGTTCGCGGTGGCGGGAATGCACGCCGGCTTCGTGTTCCTGGCCGCTGCAGCAGTGTTCGGCGTCGGCTACGGCGCCACCCAGAACGACAGTCTCGTGATGGCCTTCGACGTCGCCGGTCCCGAGAGGTACAGCCAGGCCAGCGCAGCGTGGAATATCGGCTTCGACGCCGGCACCGGTGCAGGTGCCCTGTCCCTCGGTCTCGTGGTGGGAACGGTCGGTTACTCGGGGGGATTCGCCATGGCAGCCGTCGTCGCCCTCGTCATGGCCGCGGCGGTCGCTCTCTTTCGCCTCCTCGGCGACCGATAGACTGGTCGTCATGAAATCTGTGGCCCTGCTCGATTACGGCTCGGGCAATCTGCACTCTGCGAAGCGGGCCCTCGATCGTGTGGGCGCCGATGTCACCGTCACTTCGGATGCGAAGATCGCCCTTGCCGCCGACGGACTCGTCGTGCCGGGCGTCGGTGCATTCGCCGCCTGCATGGAGGGGCTGCTCGAGGTGAAGGGCGACCGCATCATCGATCAGCGTCTCGCGGGCGGACGGCCGGTGCTGGGCATCTGTGTCGGTATGCAGATCATGTTCGAGCGCGGCGTCGAATTCGGCGTCGAGGCCGACGGCTGCGGCGAGTGGCCGGGCACCGTCGAACGGCTGCAGGCGGACGTGCTTCCGCACATGGGGTGGAACACCGTTCGCGCGCCGGAAAACAGTGTCCTGTTCGACGGTCTCGACGCCGACACCCGGTTCTACTTCGTGCACACCTACGCGACGCAGAAGTGGGAGATGGAGGTCGGTGACACCATTGCACCGCCGCTGTTGACCTGGGCAGACCACGGCGGCGATTTCCTCGCTGCGGTGGAAAACGGCCCACTGTCCGCGACGCAGTTCCACCCGGAGAAATCGGGCGACGCCGGTGCGGCTTTGTTGAAGAACTGGGTCGAGTCGTTGTGACTTCGGCCATGGCATGAGCGATCGGCAGTTCTCGTTCGGTCGACTCGCGGTGGCATCTCTGGGTGCGGCGACGCTCGTGCTCGTTGCCACCACGACGGTCATCGCGTGGTGGCGGCCCGGGCCGGGTTTCGGCCTCCTGGTCGTAGTGGTGGGAATAGTCGCGGCCATTGCCGCGATGGGCGTCGTATCGACGTCGATGACGCGCAGAACCTTCGGCGAGTCGGCCCACGACACCCCGCATCCCCAGCCCCCGCCCGACCTGCCCCCGCCCGACCTGCCTCCTCGCGACCTGCCGAGCGGGCCACCCTGACCGTCTGACCAGTCGCCCGTGGCAGTAGCATGAACGCACGTGAGCCTGGTCCTATTGCCTGCTGTCGATGTCGCAGGCGGCGAAGCTGTCCGTCTCGTTAAAGGAGAGGCGGGGAGCGAAACGAAATACGGATCCCCGCGCGATGCCGCCATGGCGTGGCAGACCGATGGAGCCGAGTGGGTCCACCTCGTGGACCTCGATGCGGCATTCGGTCGCGGATCCAATCGCGAACTCCTTGCCGAGGTCGTCGGTGAACTTGATGTCAAGGTCGAACTGTCCGGCGGTATTCGCGACGACGAGTCGCTCCGTGCGGCGCTGGCCACCGGATGCGCCCGCGTCAACCTGGGTACCGCAGCTTTGGAAAACCCCGAATGGTGCTCACGAGCAATCGGAGAGTTCGGCGACCGCGTCGCCGTCGGCCTGGACGTCCTGATCGTCGACGGTCAGCACCGCCTGCGGGGCCGCGGATGGGTCAGCGACGGGGGAGACCTATGGGATGTTCTCGAACGGCTCGAGCGCGACGGCTGCTCGCGGTACGTCGTCACCGATGTCACCAAGGACGGCACTCTCACCGGCCCGAACCTCGAGCTGCTGCAGCAGATGTGCGACAAGACCGACAAGCCGGTGATCGCGTCGGGTGGTGTGTCGACCATCGACGATCTCCGAGCCATCGCCGGTTTGGTCGACGCGGGTGTCGAAGGTTCCATCGTGGGCAAGGCGCTGTATGCGGGCCGGTTCACGTTGCCGGACGCGCTCGCGGCTGTGTCCGGATAGCACGGATGAGCTTGCCCGAGGACCCTCAGCGGTTGGTCGACGTCGCCGGCCGCTTGCTCGACGGGATTCACGACAGGTTCGTCGCCGGTGTCGGTGCGCCCAGCGCGGTGCAGAAGGGCCCGGACGACTTTGCGACGGCGATCGATCTCGAGCTGGAGAAGCGGCTGACGGCCGAACTGTTCGAAGAAACCGGAATTCCGGTTCACGGCGAGGAGTTCGGTGGACCCGACCTGAACAAGGGGCCGGTGTGGGTGCTCGATCCCATCGACGGCACGTTCAACTATTCGTCGGGTCTCCCGTCTGCGGGCACGCTGCTGGCGTTGCTCGACAACGGCGTTCCGGTACTCGGTTTCACTTGGCTTCCTTTGGTTCAGCAACGTTTCGTGGCCGCCGTCGACGGGCCCGTCTTCCTCAACGGCGAGGCTCTGCCGAAGCTCACGCATCGGGCATTGTCCGATTCGATGATCGGTTTCGGTGCGTTCAACATTGCCAGCCGTGGGCGGACGCCAGGGCTGTACCGCGTGCGTATCCTCGAGGAGCTCTCGAAGGTGTCCTCGCGGCTGCGGATGCACGGAGCCACGGGCGTCGACCTCGCCTACACCGCAAGCGGCGTTCTCGGTGGTTGCGTCGTGTTCGGGCATCGTGCATGGGACAACGCGGCCGGCGCCCTGCTGGTGCAGGCTGCGGGCGGTGTCGTCACCGACCTCGCCGGCGAACCATGGACCATCGACTCGACGTCGGTGCTGGCGGCGTCTCCCGGCGCGCACGAGGAACTGTTGTCGGTGATCACCGAACTCGGCGATCCCGCGGATTTTCTGAAAGGACGAGTGCGATGACGGTCGCCGTGCGGGTCATCCCGTGTCTCGATGTCGATGCGGGTCGAGTGGTAAAGGGCGTCAACTTTCAGAACCTCCGCGATGCGGGTGATCCCGTGGCGTTGGCTGCGGCGTACGACGCGCAGGGTGCCGACGAATTGACCTTCCTCGATGTCACCGCGTCGACGTCCGATCGCGGAACGATGCTCGACGTCGTCAGCCGTACCGCCGAGCAGGTCTTCATTCCGCTCACCGTCGGCGGCGGTGTACGGACCGTCGAGGACGTCAACAGACTGCTTCGAGCCGGCGCCGACAAGGTCAGCGTCAATACCGCTGCCATCGCACGGCCGGAGTTGTTGCGTGAGCTCAGCGAGCGGTTCGGCTCGCAGTGCATCGTGCTGTCGGTGGACGCACGGACGGTGCCGAACGGTCAGCAGGACACCCCGTCGGGCTGGGAAGTGACGACGCACGGTGGTAAGCGCGGAACCGGCATCGACGCCGTCGAGTGGGCGCGACGGGGAGCGGAATTGGGCGTGGGCGAGATTCTGCTCAATTCGATGGACGCCGACGGCACCAAGGTCGGCTTCGACCTACCGATGATCGCCGCGGTCCGTTCGGCGGTGCACGTGCCGGTCATCGCCAGCGGAGGCGCGGGCGCGGTGGAACATTTCCCGCCTGCGGTCGCTGCTGGAGCCGACGCGGTATTGGCCGCCAGCGTCTTCCACTTCGGTGATCTCACCATCGGTCAGGTCAAGGACGCCATGCGCTCCGACAACATCGTCGTTCGCTGAACCACGAGAGGGATGACGTACACATGAGTCTCGACCCAGCGATCGCCGCGCGACTGAAGCGAAACGACGCAGGCCTGGTCAGTGCCGTCGCGCAGGAACGCGGCACCGGCAACGTGTTGATGGTGGCGTGGATGGACGACGAAGCCCTCGCGCGCACTCTCGAAACCCGAAAGGGAACCTACTACTCGCGCTCGCGTCAGGCCTACTGGGTCAAAGGCGAAACCTCGGGCCACACGCAATACGTGCACGAGGTGCGTCTCGACTGCGACGGCGACACCGTACTACTCGTTGTCGACCAGGTCGGGGCGGCATGCCACACGGGCACTCACACCTGTTTCGACGCGGACGTCCTGCTCGACTGACCGCCGCCGGCCCGTCCCAGTGTTCAGGCTCGTCCGGTTCCCTCTGCGATTGCTTTGTCCAGTTGGGCCAGCATCACCGAGCTGAGTGCTTCGAGCTGGCGGACACGATCGTCGTCGAGGCCTTCGAATACCAACGCCTGCACGGTCTTCACATGGCTGGGTGCCGCCTCCATGACCTTCGCCATTCCGGCGTCGGTGAGCACGGCATACGAACCACGGCTGCCGGGAATGCTTTCGCGGCGGACCCATCCGGCCTTCTCCAGCTTGGTGACCACATGGGACAGGCGGGAGAGCGAGGCGTTGGCGTAGTTGGCCAGGTCGCGGAGCTGGATTCGCCGATCGGGTACCTCGGACAGCCCGGACAGGACGAAGTAGTCGAAGTGCGTCAACGACGCGTCACGCTGGAGCTGAGTATCGAGGGCGGCCGGCAGCCTGGTGACGATGGCGACGAGCGAACGCCACGCAGCCTGTTGGTCGTCGGTGAGCCAACGGGGTTCGGATCGTTCTGCCGACGCGTCCATCACGGGAAGCCTTTCGTCTCGGGCGCACACGGTTGGTTGTACTCACCACAGTGTTTCACCCGATTGAACGTTCACGTGACGCCGCGTGCTGTTTTACTTCGCCGCGCGGCTTCGTAGGAATTCGAGAGCGTGGTCGGCGTGCGCTTCGAAACGGAACTCGCTGGTGAAGACTTCGAGAATCGTGCGGTCGGTGTCGATGACGAACGTGGATCGCTTGACCGGTGACAACTTGCCGAGCAGACCCCGCTTGACGCCGAACTGTTGGGCGATCACACCTGCCTCGTCGGACAGCAGCGGGTAGTCGAAGGCCTTCACGTCGGCGAACTCGGCCTGCTTGGCGACGGTATCGGTGCTGATTCCGGCTCGCGTCGCGCCGGCCGCGGCGAACTCGGCGGCGAGATCGCGGAAGTGGCACGCTTCGACGGTGCACCCGGGAGTCAAGGCACCCGGGTAGAAGAACAGAACGAGCGGCCCCTCCTGAAGCAAACTTTCCAGCGATCGGGGCGTCCCGTTCTGGTCCGGCAGCGTGAAGCTTTCGACGCGATCTCCCTGTTTCATGCCCGGAGGCTACCGCTTCGTGGCCCGCAGCCACCGCGCAGTACGTCCGAGCTGAGGAACCTGGGATGATGGGGACATGCATGGCGAGTCCACTACCGTTTCCGGTGCACACAACACCGTCGATTCCAGTCCCCGCGCTGCCGAGGATTGCGCGTCGACCACGAGTCGGGAAGTGTTTCGCGCCCTCGCCGCGGAGCACCGGGTCGTGCCCGTCGTGCGCAAGGTTCTCGCCGATTCGGAAACTCCGCTGTCGGCGTATAGGAAACTCGGCGGTGATCGACCCGGTACCTTCCTGCTCGAGTCGGCCGAGAACGGACGTTCGTGGTCACGGTGGTCGTTCATCGGAGCGGGCACGCCGGCGGCACTGACGACGCTCGACGGCGAGGCGGTCTGGCAGGGCAACGTGCCCGCAGGCGTGCCCTCGGGGGGCGACCCTCTCGACGTACTCGGCCGGACGTTGGAACTGCTACGCTCCGAACGGCTTCCGGACCTTCCGCCGCTCACGGGCGGGATGGTCGGGTACATGGGATACGACGCGGTCCGACGGATCGAGAAGTTGCCCGAGCACGCCGAAGACGACCTGCACGTGCCCGAGATGGTCATGCTCCTCGCGACCGACCTCGCAGCCGTCGACCATCACGAAGGTGCCATCACCCTGATCGCCAATGCGGTCAACTGGGACGGCACCGACGATCGGGTGTACTAGGCGTACGACGACGCGGTACGCCGACTCGACCGCATGTGCGCCGACCTCGCGGCGCCTGCCCCTTCGACGGTGTCCACGGTGGCTCGGCCCACGCCGGAGTACCGCCGCCAGCGCACCTCTGAGGGGTTCGGACGCGACGTCGACCGCCTGATCGGTGAGATCGAGGCGGGGGAGGCGTTTCAGGTCGTGTTGTCGCAGCGCTTCGAAATGGACACGCGCGCAACGCCGTTGGACGTCTATCGGATGCTGCGCGCGTCGAATCCGAGCCCTTACATGTTCTTGATGCACGTGCCGGGGCCCACCGGAGAAACAGCATTCTCGATCGTCGGCTCCAGTCCGGAAGCTTTGGTCACCGTCGTCGACGGGATCGCCACGACACACCCGATCGCGGGAACGCGGTGGCGCGGTGAGTCCGAAGAGGAGGACGTACTCCTCGAGAAAGATCTGCTCGCCGACGAGAAGGAGAATGCCGAACACCTGATGCTGGTCGATCTCGGCCGCAACGATCTGGGACGCGTGTGCGCGCCAGGCACGGTCCGGGTGTCGGACTACCGACACATCGAGCGTTACAGCCACGTCATGCACCTCGTGTCGACGGTCGCAGGCCGGTTGGCCGAGGGCAAGCAGGCTCTCGACGCGGTCAAGGCTTGCTTCCCGGCGGGCACGTTGTCGGGTGCGCCGAAGGTGCGCGCGATGGAGTTGATCGACGAGCTCGAGCCCACTCGACGCGGAATCTACGGCGGAATCGTCGGCTATCTCGACTTCTCCGGTGACGCCGACACGGCCATCGCCATTCGCACCGCACTGATGAAGGACGGCACCGCGTACGTCCAGGCGGGTGCCGGCGTGGTTGCCGATTCGGTTGCCGAGTACGAGGACACCGAAGCGAAGAACAAGGCAATGGCCGTTCTCGGCGCCGTCGCCGCCGCCGAATCGCTGCGAGCGGTGAACGGGCGGTGAGCAGTGAGAGGGCGGTGAGCAGTGAGAAGGCGGTGGCCAGTGAGAAGGCGGTGAACGGACGGACACGCGGTGCCCTTCCCGTCCTGTTGTTGCTGATCGCTGCGGTCTGCCTGTGGGGCGGGTCTCGCATGACGTGGGTGCAGGTCACGTCGTTCGACGGACTCGGCGAACAGCGAACCACCGACTTGCTCGGGAGCACCTGGGCTGCGGCGTCGACGCCCCTCGCTCTCGCGCTGGTCGCGGCGGTCGCCGCATCGTTCGCCGTGCGAGGTTGGGCGTCGCGCGTCCTCGGTGTGCTCGTAGGGCTGGTTGCCGTCGGCGCAGCCGTACCGGCTGTGAGCGCACTGATAGGTGATGTGTCCGCAGGCCGGGCGGCCGATCTTGCCGAACTGCCGGGCCGGGCGGAGGTGGTGGCCAGTCAGGCTTTCGCGCTGCCCGCGGCACTCACCCTCGTCGGGGCGCTGTGTGCAGTGGTCGCCGCCGTGTTGTTGCTGCGCAAGCCAACTGCGGACAAGGGGCTGTCGTCCAAGTACGACGCACCCGCTGCTCGACGTGAAGAGGCCGCGCGTAGAACGCAGACAGCGTCGGAGTCGGCCGAGCAGAATGGGGAGGGCGAGGACCTGACCGAGCGGATGCTGTGGGACGCACTGGACGCGGGAGAAGACCCCACCGATCGGTCCGGCACCCGGAATTCGCGCGACTGAAAGCGCCAACTACGCTAGGGCAGGCCTCGATGAGTTTCCTCACATCAGGTCGGGAGATGGAAAGGACTCGGGTCACCATGACTGTTCTCGATTCGATTCTGGACGGTGTACGAGCCGACGTCGCTGCGCGCGAATCGGTCGTCGACTTCGCCACCGTGAAGGCCGCCGCCGCGAAGGCGTCCGCACCGCTCGATGCGACTGCCGCGTTGCACGCCGAAGGCATCGGCGTCATCGCCGAAGTCAAGCGTGCAAGCCCTTCCAAGGGTGCGTTGGCCGATATCGGAAACCCGGCCGAGCTGGCGCAGGCCTACGAAGCAGGCGGCGCGCGCATCATCAGTGTGCTGACCGAGGAGCGACGCTTCCATGGATCGCTCGCCGATCTGGATGCCGTCCGCAAGGCCGTGAACATTCCGGTTCTTCGCAAGGATTTCGTGGTGGGGCCCTATCAAATTCACGAGGCGCGGGCACACGGCGCCGACGTCGTACTCCTGATCGTCGCAGCGCTCGAGCAGGATGCGCTCACCTCACTCCTCGATCGCACCGAGTCGCTCGGCATGACGGCCCTGGTAGAGGTGCACACCGAAGCGGAAGCAGATCGTGCGCTAGAGGCGGGCGCACGGGTGATCGGAATCAACGCACGTAACCTCAAGACACTCGAGATCGACCGGGACAGCTTTTCCAGGATCGCCCCGGGACTTCCCAGCGAAGTCATCCGGGTTGCCGAGTCCGGTGTTCGCGGTACGGCCGATCTGCTTGCCTACGCCGGCGCCGGAGCTGACGCCGTTCTGGTGGGTGAAGGCCTGGTCACCAGCGGTGATCCGCGTACGGCGGTGTCGGATCTCGTCACCGCGGGGACCCACCCCTCGTGCCCCAAGCCGGCCCGCTGACCCTCCTTCGGCGTCGCACCGTCACGGGGTAAACCCCGACGGTCACCATCGACGGCTGTTGGGGCAGACTGAACGGGTGAGCAGCGACCTTTCGATCACCCGTTTCAAAGGCGGCGATCTCCCACAGGCAAGCCTGGGGCTGACCGACCGTAGTCAGCACGATCCCGACATCGGCGGCCATTTCGGTGTCTATGGCGGACGATTCGTCCCTGAGGCGCTCATGGGTGTCATCGAAGAGGTCACCGTCGAGTACGACAAGATGCGCAGCGACAACGAGTTCCTCGCCGAACTCGACCGACTGCAGCGGGACTACACCGGGCGCCCGTCGCCGGTGTTCGAGGCCACGCGTTTGTCGGAGCACGCCGGTGGCGCTCGCATCCTGCTCAAGCGAGAAGACCTCAATCACACGGGTTCTCACAAGATCAACAACGTCCTCGGCCAGGTGCTGCTCGCCAAGCGAATGGGCAAGAAGAGGGTCATCGCAGAGACCGGCGCCGGGCAGCACGGAGTCGCGACCGCCACGGCCTGCGCCCTGCTCGGACTCGAATGCGTCGTCTACATGGGTGAAGTGGACACCGAGCGTCAGGCGCTCAACGTCGCTCGTATGCGTCTGCTCGGCTCATCGGTCGTTGCAGTCAAGTCCGGCTCGCGAACGTTGAAGGACGCCATCAACGAGGCGCTGCGCGACTGGGTCGCACACGCGGACGACACCTACTACTGCTTCGGCACGGTCGCCGGTCCGCACCCGTTCCCCGCAATGGTGCGCGACTTCCAGCGCATCATCGGCCTCGAAGCTCGCCAGCAGGTCCAGGCATCGACCGGTCGGCTGCCCGACGCTATCGCGGCGTGCGTCGGCGGCGGATCCAACGCGATCGGCATCTTCCACGCGTTCATCGACGATCCGTCCGTGCGGCTCCTCGGCCTCGAGGCGGCAGGCGACGGCGTCGACACCGGTAGGCACGCCGCCACGATCAGCGGCGGAACCCCGGGCACCCTGCACGGAACGTACTCGTACCTGCTGCAGGACGAAGACGGCCAGACCATCGAATCCCATTCCATCTCCGCCGGTCTCGACTACCCCGGCGTCGGACCCGAACACTCGCACCTGCACGACATCGGTCGCGCCGAGTACCGAGGCGTCACCGACACCGAGGCGATGGAGGCGTTCCGTCTGCTCTGCCGAACCGAAGGCATCATCCCCGCGATCGAGTCCGCACACGCCGTAGCGGGCGCTCTCACGCTGGGGAAAGAGCTCGGCAAGGATGCCATCGTGCTCGTCAACCTCTCCGGTCGAGGCGACAAGGACGTCGACACGGCCGCAGCATGGTTCGGTCTCGTGGACGGAGACGGCGAAGCCAAGGTCGACGATGAAAAGGGCGCCGATGAAAAGGGCGCCGATGAAAAGGGCGCCGATGAAAAGGGCGCCGATGAAAAGGGTGAAAAGCCATGACTGAGCAGCGTTCGAGGCTTGCGGACACGTTCGCGCAGTGCCGCTCCGAGAACCGTGCGGCGCTCGTGGGCTATCTGCCCGCCGGTTTCCCCACGGTGCCGAAGTCGATCGAGGTCTTCGAGACGATGGTGTCCTCCGGCTGCGACATCGTCGAGGTGGGAATCCCGTACTCGGACCCGGTCATGGACGGCCCGACCATCCAAGCGGCCGCCGACACCGCGCTCCGGGCCGGCGCCAGGGTGCGGGACGTGTTCACCGTCGTCGAGAAGGTATCCGCAGCCGGCGGAAAAGCCGTCGTGATGACTTACTGGAACCTCGTGATGCGCTACGGCATCGACGCTTTCGCGCGTGATTTGGCGAGCGCCGGCGGTCTCGGCATCATCACGCCGGATCTGATCCCCGACGAAGCGGGCGAGTGGATCGCTGCATCCGACGCGCACGATCTCGACCGGATCTTCCTCGTCGCACCGTCGTCGACGGAGGAGCGCATCGCCAGCACCGTCGCTGCCAGTCGCGGATTCGTCTACGCCGCGTCGACTATGGGTGTGACGGGTGCACGCGACGCCGTGTCGTCGGCCGCGCCCGAACTGACGAAGCGCATCCGTCGCCACTCCGACATCCCTGTCGGAGTCGGTCTCGGCGTGCGCTCCGGCGCCCAGGCAGCGGAGATTGCCCGCTACGCCGACGCCGTAATCGTCGGCTCCGCGCTCGTGACCGCCGTCGACAACGGTCTCCGCGCGGTTGCCGACCTGACGAGCGAACTCGCCGAAGGCGTGCGTTCGGCTAACGTGGCCTCGTGATCCCCGACTTCTCGCCGGCCGTCTCGACATCGACCGCAGTACTCGCCTATATCCCGAGCCCTCCGCAAGGGGTGTGGTTTCTCGGTCCGATCGCCTTGCGCGCGTACGCGCTGTTCATCATCGTCGGCATCGTCGTTGCCATCGTCTGGGGTGATCGTCGCTGGGTCGCGCGCGGCGGAACCAAGGGCACGGTTCTCGACGTCGCAGTGTGGGCCGTCCCCTTCGGTCTGCTCGGTGGCCGCCTCTATCACGTGGCCACGGACTGGACCACGTACTTCGGTCCCGGCGGCGATCCCGTTCGTGCGCTGAAGATCTGGGAAGGCGGCCTCGGTATCTGGGGTGCGGTCCTTCTCGGTGCCGTCGGAGCGTGGATCGCGTGCCGCCGCCGTGGCATTCCACTGCCCGCATTCGGAGATGCCGTGGGCCCGCCGATTCTGCTCGCGCAGGCCATCGGCCGAATCGGCAACTACTTCAACCAAGAGCTCTACGGCCGCGAGACCACCCAACCCTGGGGTCTCGAAATCTACGAACGTGTCGACGAGGCCGGCCGCGTCGATCAATTGACCGGAGTCTCCACCGGATTCGTCGAAAAAGTCGTACACCCGACGTTCTTGTACGAACTCCTGTGGAGCCTCGCTGTCGTCGTACTGCTCGTCATCGTCGATCGGCGCTTCGCGATCGGGCACGGGCGTTTGTTCGCCCTGTACGTTGCGGGGTACTGTGCCGGCCGGTTCTGGGTGGAACTGCTGCGCGACGACTACGCCACGCAGATCGCCGGCATCCGCATCAACACCTACACCTCCGCCATCGTGTTCGTCCTTGCCGTCGGGTACTTCGTCCTCGCCCGAAAGGGTCGCGACGACCCGGCGTCACTGATCTCCGATGGCGCTGTGCTCGAAACAAATTCGAGTAGCGACACAGAATCCGATCCAGGCGCAAGCGGGGGAGAGGCAGAGAGCGAGGCGGCGACGAGTGCGTCGACGAGCACCGGTGGATCCAGTGTTCGCACGGACGACAGGGTGACGCCCACCGACCAGGAAGCCCCGAAGAGCGAGTAAGTCGGTGTCGCCGTACTGTGCGCCAACGTCTTTCGATGCACCGTCTTTCGATGAACTGTCGATCAACGCCGAGGAGTGAACGATGACCGAGTCAGGCAAACCCGAGTCGGACAACCCCGAGTCCGACAGGAACCGCGAGTCCGCTCCTGAGTTCGGGTCCGCGTTCGACTACGACGCCACTGCCGAAGCCTCGCTGTCGGAGCCTCCCGCGACATCGGAGATCGGCCCGGTGAGCGGCGCTACCGGCTCGGGTTCCGGTTCGGGACCCGGCTGGGACGTTCATTCCGGTGTCGGCAACGGCCCCGGCTGGGGCGAGACCCCGAGTTATCCACCGCCGTTCTACCCTCCGCCGAACTTGTCGGAGGGCGCGGCCCCGACGTCCGGAATCGACTTCGAGAAGCATCCGCCCACCGATCCGTACGGCGCGTCCTATCGTCCGGGGGACACCTCGTTCGGCAGCCAGGCTTCCGGGCCGGTGTACGGGCCACCGGACCCCAAGGACCCCCAGGCCTCCGACCATGGCGACAACAACCCTGCCACCGGGCCACAGCCCTACGGCCAACAGTCTTATGGACAAGAGCCTTACGGACAGCAGGGTTACCGCCAGCAGGGTTACGGCCAACAGCCCTACGGCCAACAGTCCTATGGCCAACAGCCCTACGGCCAACAGTCCTACGGCCGACAACCTACCGGCCAGCAGGGTTATCCGCCGCAGAACTACGGGCCTCCCGCCGGCTACCCCGCGCCCAACTATTCGGGTGCGTACGGCATGGAGCCGTCGATGCAGTACGGCCTCGATCCCGCGGCGCCGTTCGGACGCAACCCTATGACGGGGGAGCCGCTTTCGGACAAATCCAAGCTCACCGCCGGATTGCTCGAAATTCTGCTCGGTGCGTTCGGAGCCGGCCGCTTCTACCTGAATCAGCCGGGCATCGCCGTCGCGCAGATCGCGGTGACGTGGTTGACGTGCGGGATCGGCGGCATCTGGCCGCTCATCGACGGCATCATGATGCTGACCGGCAGTGTTCGCGACAAGAACGGTCGCCCCCTCCGGGAGTGACCCGTCGACGAGCCCGTGTCGGTCCCCACCGGCGAACTGCGGCTGAACGCGGATCGAACACTGAACCGATACAGGTGTCCTGACCTGCATTATTACGACGTTACTGGCTGGTAGCTTTCGCCGAGACCCCTCTGCCGTGGTGGCGAGGGGAGCTACCGGCTACGCTCGTGATCGTGAGCCGACGTACGAAGATCGTTTGCACCCTTGGACCTGCAACTGCTACCAGTGAGCGAATCCGCGAACTCGTCGAGAGTGGAATGGATGTCGCCCGACTGAACTTCAGCCATGGTGATCACCCTGATCATCAGGCGAACTACGAGAGGGTCCGGGCGGCATCGAACGACACCGGCAAAGCCGTGGGCATCCTCGCCGACCTTCAGGGGCCGAAGATCCGACTCGGGCGGTTCGCCGAGGGCAAGACCACCTGGGCCAACGGTGAGTTGGTGCGCATCACCGTCGACGAGTGTGAAGGCACCCACGACCGGGTGTCCACCACGTACAAGGAGCTCGCACAGGATGCCAAGGAAGGCGACCGACTTCTCGTCGACGACGGAAAGGTCGGCCTGGTGGTCACCGGCGTCGAGGGTAACGACGTCCTGTGCCGCGTTACCGAAGGCGGACCGGTCAGCAACAACAAGGGCGTCTCGCTACCGGGCATGAACGTCTCGGTCCCCGCACTGTCCGAAAAGGACATCGCTGACCTCGAATTCGCGCTGCAGCTCGGCGTGGACTTCATCGCACTGTCCTTCGTGCGGTCACCTGCCGACGTGGAGCTCGTCCACGCGATCATGGACCGCGTCGGTCGCCGGGTACCGGTCATCGCCAAGCTGGAGAAGCCCGAGGCCGTCGACAACCTCGAAGCCATCGTCTTGGCCTTCGACGCAGTAATGGTCGCCCGCGGTGATCTCGGTGTCGAGTTGCCCCTCGAACAGGTTCCCCTGGTTCAGAAGCGCGCCATTCAGATTGCACGCGCCAACGCCAAGCCGGTCATCGTCGCGACGCAGATGCTCGAATCGATGATCGAGAACTCGCGTCCGACCCGCGCGGAAGCGTCGGACGTCGCCAACGCCGTGCTCGACGGCACCGACGCCGTGATGCTGTCCGGTGAGACTTCTGTCGGTAACTACGTGATGGAGACCGTCCGCACGATGGCCCGAATCGTGGAGACCGTCGAGACCGAAGGCGACAGTGTTCCGCCGCTGACGCATGTGCCCCGCACGAAGCGAGGCGTGATCTCCTACGCGGCTCGCGACATCGGTGAGCGTCTCGACGCCAAGGCGCTCGTCGCCTTCACTCAATCGGGTGACACGGTGCGTCGTCTCGCACGGCTGCACACCTCGTTGCCGCTTCTGGCGTTCACGTCCATCCCCGAGGTTCGCTCGCAGCTGGCGTTGAGCTGGGGTACCGAGACCTTCCTGGTTCCCGAGGTCGCCACCACCGATGCCATGGTGCTCGAGGTCGACAAGGCGTTACTCGAGCTCGGTCGCTACAACAAGGGCGATCAGGTCGTGATCGTGGCCGGTGCCCCTCCCGGCACAGTAGGCTCGACCAACTTGATCCACGTGCATCGAATTGGAGAAGAGGACCGGTAAGTGACCGATACGGGGGGAATCGGCGCGATCGTCGCGCCGAGCAGTTCTGCAGTCAAGACGGATTTGGAGACGCTCCTCGATTTGCTCGACCTCGAGGAGATCGGCGAGGACAAGTTCCGGGGGGTGCATCCTCGCCAGGTCGGCAGCCGAACCTTCGGCGGTCAATTGGTGTCGCAAGCTTTGATGGCGGCGGGCCGGACGGTCGCCGGCACCACGCGCGACGTCCACGCCATCAATGCGCATTTCATTCGCGGTGGCGACGTCCGCAAGCCGATCGATTATCACGTGGAGCGGCATCGAGACGGCCGAGCCTTCGCGAATCGGCAGGTGACGGCCTATCAGGACGGCCACGAACTTTTCGTCATGCTCGCGGCGTTCCAGGATTTCGGCAAGGGCCTCGAGCACAGCGTCGAAGTTCCGGATGTGCCGTACCCGGATGCACTGCCTCCGCTGGGTGATCATTTCATCGGGTACGAAGACCGTCTGCAGATGTTCGTCAACGCGCTCAAGCCAATCGACATGCGCTATGCAAACGACCCGACGTGGATCCTTCAGGGAACCGGTGAGAAGTTGAATCACAATCGGGTGTGGATGAAGGCCGACGGTCCGCTTCCCGACCACCCGATCTTTCACGCGGCGACCATGGGTTACGCGTCGGACACGACGGTTCTGGATTCGATCATCACCACGCACGGCTTGTCGTGGGGCCTGGACCGCATCGTGGCCGCGACGGTCAACCACTCCATCTGGTTTCACCGTCCGTTTCGTTTCGACGATTGGGCTCTGTACGCCACCGAGTCTCCGGTGGCTGCGGGCTCGCGTGGTCTGGCCACCGGCCGATTCTTCTCGGTAGAGGGTCTGCTTCTGGCGACCGTCGTGCAGGAAGGGCTCATCCGGCACTTTCCGAAGAAGCCGGCGGTGGCCGCCGACTAGATTCGGGCGGTTCGAGGCGCTCAGCGGGTGCCGAGAGCGCCCGCGATCGTGGTGTCCCATGCTTCTCGCAGTTGATCCTCGAACAGTGGCCACGTATGTGCGCCGCGCTCCCGCATCGAGATCGTCGCCGGTATACCGTGTCGGTGAAGGGCATCGACGAACAACGAAGTGCAGTAGTTGACGAGGCCTTCGACGGCAATCCCGCCGAACGGGGGAACGGCACCGACGGGAATGCGATCCACCGATCCCGGTAGGCCGGCCGATGCGCTGACGTAGACGGCAGTTCCGCGAAGGCGTTCGACGTTGACGGTGGGGTCGTGTTCGCGCCAGCCCGGGCTACCGGGTGGGCCCCACATGTTGAACGGATTGTTCAGACCTCCCGCGATCATCGCCGAGATGCCCACCGTCGCAAGGGGATTCGAGGGCGCAGGGCACCCGCTGAACGAGGCCGCGGCGTCGAACACATCAGGTGCCTGAGCCGCCAGGTCCAGCGCCGGTCCGCCGCTCATCGACAGTCCGGCGACCGCGTTGCGGCCTGTGGAACCGAACTCGGACGCAATGGCCTGTGGTAGTTCGCGCGTCAGGTACGTCTGCCACTTGTACGTCCCCAGCACGGGGTCGGGAGCTTGCCAGTCGGTGTAGAAGCTGAACCGTCCGCCGATGGGTACCACCACCGTGGCGCTCTTGTCGGCGAAGAATTCTTGGACGGAAGAGTTGTTCAACCATCCGACGCCGTCCTCGTTGCCGAGAGCCCCGTTGAGCAGATAGAGCGTGGGAAGGGTTCCGCCCGTCGCGGGGCGCAGCACATCGTTCGAAATGATCTTGTCCATTGACGGTGAATAGACGTCGAGCACGGTATGGGTCTCGCTGATCGCCCGTGAGCCGGTCACCCTGACGCCGTCACTCGGTGCTGCATCGGCGGGGAGTCCGGCGGTCAACACGCAGGCTGCGGCGACCATCGCAACAGCCGCCGATGCCGATCGCACTTTCCACCACTTGTGTCCCATTCGCCACTTGAGTCCCACCAGCCACATCTGCATGGCTCGATCGTGACATGGGAACGGCGGGCGCAGGCTAACGAATTCGTTGCGAAACGTACGGTCGGTTCGTGTCGGTCCGTGAGTTTTCTGCATCGCGAAGTAGCGTCCCGAGGTATGGCGAACGGAAGTTCGGGGCAGCAGACGGTCGACACCAGACACCACGGGCGCTTGTGGGTGACGGTATCGCTGCTGGTTGCGGTGGTGGCACTGTGCGCACACGGCTCGCTTCTCGGGTACTTCTCGCACTTCGGGCTTTTCGGCAACGGAGTCGATGCCGTCGTATATCGCCACGGCGGCGGTACTGTGCTGTCCGCGGAGTCGCTCTACACGTTCACGCTCTTCGAGACCGGTCTTCCCTTCACCTATCCACCGTTCGCTGCGCTGGTGTTCGCGGGGCTCGCGATGCTGTCGATTCCGCTGACTTTTGTTCTGGTCGGCGCGCTGAACCTCGGACTGCTGTACCTCGCGGTGCTGCTCAGCTGGAGGTTGTTGGGTTACCGCGGCTCGAGTACGCACATCGTCAGCCTGGGAGTGGTCGCGGCGTCGACGTGGCTCGAACCGGTACGCATGACACTGTGGCTGGGTCAGATCAATCTGCTGCTCCTGGTCCTGGTGCTGTGGGATCTCGGGCGCCGCGAAGACAGCAGGCTGCGCGGTGTCGGAGTCGGCGTGGCAGCAGGTCTCAAACTGACGCCCGCGTTCTTCGTCGTCTACCTGCTTGCGCTGCGCGAGTGGCGCACTGCGTTCGTCGCGGCGGCCACGTTCGCGGCAACCGTCGTCGTTGGATTCCTCGTCTTGTTCGGCGACGCGTGGAGATTCTGGACGTCGGCGATCTTCGAGTCGGATCGGATCGGACTGCTCCGATCGCCTGCGAATCAGTCGATCCACGGAATGCTCGCCAGAGTGTGGAATGACGGTGCGCCGCCGTTCGCGGTGTGGGCGGCGTGTGCATTCGTCGTAGCTGCGCTCGGTCTGTGGGGCGCTGTCGTCGCTCGACGCCGCGGGGCTCACCTGTTGTCGTTGACGCTGTGCGGCCTGACAACTCCGATGGTGTCGCCCTTCTCCTGGGGGCATCACTGGGTATGGTGCGTGCCGTTGGCGGTCCTGGTTCTCGATTACTCGTGCCGCGCACCCGGGGTATGGCGGAAGCTCGTTCCCGCCACCCTGTTACTGCCGTTCGTAGCGTGGTATTGGACGGCGGCCGGGGGAGTCGCCGTTATCGGGACGTTCATGTTCGGCGGCGCAGCGTGGACCGAATTGCTTACCAGGAATGCCTATCCCATGGTATTCGGCGTGCTACTGACAGCCCTGTCGATCAGGTGGCTCGGTCGTCGTGCCGGAGTTCCCGACAGCGGGGTTCGGAACAGCGGGGTTCGCAACAGCGGGGTTCGCAACAGCGGGGTTCGCAACAGCACGCCACGCCACGAGCTTGGTATCGAAGGACATCGACGCATGAGCGGGACTGGTCGAGGGGAGCCGCACCAACCGCAGGTCAAATCCGGAGGTCAGCGGCGCCACGTGCCGCAGGTAGCTGCTTTCGGCCTTGGCCCCGTTGAAGTAGACGGTATCGATCGACGGATGGTCGCGAAACAGGGTTACGAAGTCGTTGGCGACAATGGAGGATTCGACGATCGACGAGTCGAGGCTCCCTCGTCGCGTGCACAGTTTCAGCACGTCCCACACGGCGATGCCGTTGTGTGACAACACGTTCACCCGCTCGCTGTACGGAAGCGACGCATCGGCGCCGAACAGCTGACCCATGATGGGCCAGAAGGCGTTGCGGGGGTGGGCGTAGTACTGCTGCGCCGCCAGAGACGCCGCGCCGGGCATCGACCCCAAGATCAGTGTGTGCGCGGTGTCGTTCATTATCGGATCGAAACTGTGCACCGTCGTCACAAGTTCAGGATCTCACGGTGGCATTACCGCACGCGGCACAGGTTGGATGGCGGACAATGACGAGATGTTGGATCCACGCGTACTCGACAATCACGAACTCGAAGCAGAACTGGCGGCCCTACGTCGGGGGAGGGACGCGTCGATGGACGAAGGTGCGCGCGACGAATCCCTGGCCGAGACCGACCGTCTGATCGAACGTTTCGAAGAAGAGATCCGCACGCGTCATCGGACGCCCTAGATCGCGGCCGCCACCGTCGACAAGACACAGGCCGCGGTGGCCGCGGCCGTTCGGGCGTGATTCCACCGGGTCCACCGCGAGCGATAGCTGTCCCAGGTCGCGGCGCCGTCGGTGGTCGCAGGATCGGTCTGTGCAAGCGCGTTGTTCAGGGGCACGTTCACCGCAGCGGTGACGATCACGCAGCCGGTGACGTACACGGCTGTTCCGATTCCGATGTACAGGCGCTCGGAGTCGTTGGTCGCGATCGCGCCTACGACGGCGACGACGCCGGCGACAGCGCTCCCGAGAAACACCGCCAGAAATACCGGCGCGATGATGACGATGTTGATTACCTGCATCGTCGCGGCCGCTTCGCTGCGCGGTCTGGTGCTGAGCGCCGGCACCACCGCAACAGAAAAAGCCAGCAGCACCCCGGCAGTGAGGCCGGTTCCGACGGCGGCCACGACGGTTGCGATCGCGGTGACATTTTCGATCACGACGACCGACCCGCCAACGATCGGGCGAAATCTTCGAAACGTGTCGTCGTCGTGTTGGCCTCGGTGCGGGCAACAGGATCCGTCAGTTCACCGCTGTTGAAGGCGCGAGTCATCTCGACGTAGTGGCGGGCGTAGTCGGCCGAAAGTCCGATCTCGGTCAGCACGCCGAGCATCGCCTCGTACGGCAACTGTTGATAGCGCGCGGTGTCGAGACCGAGGGCTTCGCCCAGTACGACGGTGGCTTCGTCGTAGCTGATGTCGCGCTGGCCCAGCAGTGTGATGTGTGCGAACCCCGACCACGTGATGTCGGTCAACGCTCGGACCGCGGCATACGCGATGTCGGCAGTGGCGATCATCGGAATCGGAAGGTCTTTTCGCACCGAGTCGACGTGAGTGCCGCTGTCGGTCAGCTGGTCGACCGCGGGCGAGAAGTTCTCGAAGAACGACACCGGACGCGAAATTATCACCCGGTCGGCGTCGAGGGCAGCCAATCGGCGTTCCTGCCGATGGAGGGCGCCGATGACGCCCGGGGCATCGGCGCGATCTGCGCCCAGGCTACTCAACGCGACCACCGTGGAGATCGCGTTCTTCGTGATGGCAGCACAGATCGAGCTGCCGAAGCGATCCTGTTCGTTGGCGTAGTCGGGTGCAAACGGGTTGCTTGGCTGCATGGCGAACACGGCGTCGCTACCGGCGAGTGCGTCGACGAGCCATGAGGTGTTCGAGATATCGCCAACCCGAACCGCGGCGCCGCGTTCGCCCAGTTTTTGCAGCTTTGCGCCGTCGCGTCCCACGACGACGACGTGTTGTCCGGAGTCGATGGCGGCATGCGCCACCTTGCTGCCGACGTTGCCCGAGGCGCCCAGAACGGTGATCATGACAAATCCTTCGTTGGTGTGCACTCCAGCATCACAGTCCAGTCCTGGAGTGTCCATGCCTCAAGGTCGCCATTTCATGCTCCTGCGTCCAACAGGAGGTACGATCAGTGCATGCGCGGACCGGACCCATGGACCTCACCCGACCCGCTCGGCGAGGCGCTGCACTTCCTTCGAATGACCGGCGCGTTCTATTGTCGGTCGGAGTTGAGCGAGCCCTGGGGGCTCGGGATGCCCAGCATGGCGGACTGTCTGTGGTTCCACGTCGTGACTGCCGGGCGGTGCCGACTCGACGTCCAGGGATCTCCCGCGCGCTACCTCTCGCCGGGCCAATTCGCGCTGGTGCCACATGGTTCGGGCCACACCCTGTCCAGCGACGAACGCTCTGCACAGTCCGCGCTCATGGTGTACGACCTGCCTCACCAGTACGTCAGCGATCGCTACGCGATCGTCCGGCACGGTGGGGCCGGCGAACCCACCACCCTCGTTTGCGGAGCCGTTCGCCTGGACCACCCTTCGGCGGCTGCGTTGATCGCGTCATTGCCGCCGCTGATCGTCGTCGAAGCGGCGCCGTCACCCCACCTGTCGTGGATGCACAGCACGCTCGGCGTCATAGCGGACGAGGCCCGGCATCTGCGTCCCGGGGGAGAAGCAGTCATCACGCGTTTGTCCGACATCTTGGTCATCCAAGCCCTGCGTTCCTGGATCGAGAGCGACCCCGCGGCAAAAGTGGGGTGGCTGGGAGCGCTACAGGATCCCGTCGTCGGTCCGGCGTTGGCGATCATCCACCGGGAGCCTCACCGGCCCTGGACGGTCGCGTCGTTGGCCGAACAGGTGTCGATGTCTCGTTCGGCGTTCTCCGCGCGCTTCACGACCCTGGTGGGCGAAAGTCCGATGCGCTATCTCGCGCGATGGCGCATTCAGGGGGCTCACGACGCGTTGCAGTCGGGCGATGTGACGGTTGCCGAATTGGCGAGGCGCAGCGGCTATCGCTCCGAAGCGGCGTTCAGCCGGGCATTCAAGCGAACCCTCGGAATGTCGCCGGGCAGCGTCCGTCGGCGTCCCGACGTGTCCCTGCTGTCCTGACTCAGTCGGTGACGGGGCGATCCACGTATCCGGTGACGTGTCGATCGTCGGCACTGCACTGGTAGTGGACCCACTGCATGTCCGAGCGGTCTGCAGCATCTCCGAACCGGTGAGTGACACGCTCCGCGCACAAGGTGCCTGCGCCGGTGTCGTGGCATCGAAGACTACTGGGTATGTAACCCCACTGTCGGCCTGTTGACGCAGCCGCGTTGCCAGCGTCTTCGACGTTGAGCCAACGGCGATTTCGGCTTCGGTGGCCAGTGGTCCGTCGACTGCGGACGGGGAGTGTGGTGCCCTCGGTGAGACTCGAACTCACACTGGACGGGTTTTGAATCCGTTTCCTCTGCCAATTGGGATACGAGGGCTGGCGTTGTCTTGCGGTTCACTACTTTAGAAGATGCGCTGAAGGGTCTGTACACCGGTACCCTTCTAATGTTGATCGACCCGGTGGGAGCCGGGGTGAGCCCCTGGGGTGCACTGTCCGGCTCCTCTCGGCGTTGATGACTTCGTCGAAGGAGAACCAGATTTCATGAATGCTCCTGTTGCGCCCGAGGGTGGAAAGCGCGCTCTGCGTGTCGTGGTGGCCGAGGACGAATCCTTGATCAGGCTCGACCTGGTCGAGATGTTGAGGGAAGAGGGATACGAGGTAGTCGGTGAGGCCGCGGACGGTCAGCGGGCCGTCGATCTCGCAATAGAACTGCGACCGGACCTCGTCATCATGGATGTGAAGATGCCCCGCCGCGACGGCATCGATGCAGCGTCGGAGATCGCCGAGAAGCGCATTGCACCCGTGGTCATTCTGACCGCGTTCAGCCAGCGCGAGCTCGTCGAAAAAGCGCGTGACGCGGGCGCCATGGCGTATCTGGTGAAGCCGTTCTCGAAGGCCGACCTGATGCCCGCCGTCGAGCTGGCTGCCAGTCGGCACAGCGAGATCGGTGCGCTCGAGAGCGAGATCGCGGACCTCCAGGAAAGGCTGGAGACGCGCAAACTGATCGAGCGGGCCAAGGGCATGCTGATGACGTCTCAGTCACTGTCGGAGCCGGAGGCGTTCAAGTGGATTCAGCGCGCAGCGATGGATCGGCGCACGACGATGAAGGCGGTCGCGGAGGTCATCATCGACACCCTCGACAAGCCCGCCGATGCCTGAGCGTCGGGCCGCCATGGCAGTTCACGCTACGGCCACGTTAAACATCGGCAGTTCAGGTCACATTCAGGTCACGAGCAGTGTTCTCACCGATCGCAAAACCGTTCTGACAGCTAGCGTCTGATCCACACATGAGGCGCATTACTCACGTGCGCTTCATATTGAGATCGATCAAGGAGACCTAGATGGCAAAACGGACATATGTCCGCACGGCTGCGGTGCTGGGTGCTGCTTCATTGGCGCTCTTCGGCTGTTCTTCGAGCGATGATTCGAGCTCGGGAGACAGTTCCAGCTCCGCCAGCGGTGAAAGTTCGGCTGCAGAGGAGTCGACGGTATCGACCGACTGCACTCCCGAGCAGGCGCAAGCCGGTGCAACGCCGGTCACGACGCCTCTGGTCGTCGGAACACTACTACCCGAAACCGGCAGCCTCGCATTCCTCGGACCACCCGAGGTCGCGGGCGCCCGCCTGGCAACGGACGAAATCAACGCGGCCGGCGGCGTCCTCGGACAGCCCATCCAGCTGATCCCCGGCGATTCCGGTGACACCACGACCGACACGGCGAACACCACCGTCGACCGCCTGCTGTCCGGCGGTGCCGACGTCATCGTCGGTGCAGCATCGTCGTCCGTGTCCTTGAAGGTCATCGACAAGATCACCAGCGCGGGCGTCGTGCAGTTCTCGCCGGCCAACACCTCCGACCAGTTCGTCTGCTACCCGGACAAGGGGCAGTACTTCCGCACTGCTCCGACGGATGTTCTGCAGGCCCAGGCTCTGTCCCAGCTCATCGCCGAAGACGGCGCTCAGCGTGTGTCCATCCTGGCGCTCAACGACCCGTACGGCACCGGGCTCGCGTCGAACACTTCGGAAAACCTGGAAGCGGCGGGTATCCCGTCCGACCAGATTCAGACGATCATCTACGACCCCAACGCGCAGTCGTTCAACGCCGAGGTCGACGATGTGAAGAACTTCGCGCCCGACGCCGTGGCGATCATCGGCTTCGAGGAGTCCGCGAAGATCATCACCCGCATGCACGAGGTGGGTATCGGTCCGTCCGACGGCACCCTCGTCTACGGCGTCGACGGGAACATGGGTAACGCGCTCGGCGAGTCCGTCGCACCGGGCTTGCTCAACACGATGCGGGGAACCACTCCTCTCACCGATGTCGGACCGCAGTTCCAGGACCGCCTCAAGGCTGTCGATCCCGCGCTCGTGGACTTCAACTACGCGGGTGAGACGTACGACGCGGTCATCATCTCGGCGCTTGCTGCCGAACAGGCCAAGTCGACCGCGGGCACCGATATCGCGGCCAACATCAACAGCGTCACCAAGGAAGGCGAGAAGTGCACCACGTTCGCGCAGTGCCTTCCGCTTCTCCAGGCGGGCACCGACGTCGACTACGACGGTGTCACCGGTGAGCTCAACTTCACCGACGGTGGCGAGCCTGCTACCGGTTCGTACGGCAGCTTGCTGTTCGGACCGGACAACAAGCTCGTCGAGCCGACACCGGATTACATCGTCGTCGGTGAGTGATTTGGCGTAATCATCTGATCGAAGTCAGCGAGCCCCGATCCGCACCGCGGATCGGGGCTCGCTCACGTCCGAGACAGATGGTCGGCCCCTTCGTGGCCCCATGGGTGATCGTCCACTCACACGGAAAGGCCCGGACCCTGCGGGAGTCCGGGCTATTCCGTCGGTAAGCGAACCTACTTCTCTTTGCTGCCCGCCAACGTGCCGAGATACAGCTCGATGACCTTGGGGTCGTTCATCAGGTTGGTTCCGGTATCCGTGTACGCATTTCGCCCCTGATCGAGGACGTAGCCGCGGTCGCAGATTTGAAGGCAACGACGGGCGTTCTGCTCCACCATGATGATGGAGACGCCCGTCGCGTTGATCTTCTTGCAGCGGATGAACACCTCATCCTGGAACATGGGGGAGAGGCCGGCGGACGGCTCGTCCAGGAGCAGTACCGATGGCTCCATCATCAGTGCCCGGCCCATGGCGACCATCTGTCGTTCGCCACCGGACAGGGCGCCTGCCTTCACCTTTCGGCGTTCCCCGAGGAGCGGGAAGAGTTCGCTGACGAAATCGAACCTTTCGGAGAACTTCTTGGGACGCAGATAGATTCCCATCTCGAGGTTCTCCTCGATGGTGAGCGACGGAAACACGTTCTGCGTCTGCGGAACGTAGCCGACACCCTTGGTGACGAGCACGTGCGCTTCCGCCGCGGTGATGTTGTCACCGCGCAACTTCACCGAGCCTTCCCGGACCGGGATGAGGCCGAACAGCGTCTTGAGGAGGGTGGACTTGCCGGCGCCGTTCGGCCCGATGATGCCCACGATCTCGCCGTCACGGAGGAAGAAGTTGCACTCGCTGAGAATGTCGACGCCCGGGATGTAGCCGGCCACCAGGTTGTCCGCGCGGACGAGAGCACCCTCGGCCAGTCGAGCGTGTTCGCCCGGCGTGGCCGCGAACTCGGCGGCTGTCAGCTTCTCGGTGTTCGGTTCGCTCATTTCTCGTCTCCCTTGGCGTGCTTGCCCACCGCCGCCGAGGTGTCGGTCGGAGACGCGAACTCCGGCTCCGACAGGTCACCTCCTGCTTCGAGTTCTTCGACCTCGGCCTGTTGCAGTGCCTCGGCCAGTACTGCCGTCGCGCCCACCGGATTACCGTCGGAGTCGAATTCGAGTGCCTGGTCGTGATGACTGCCCAGGTACGCGTCCACGACGGCGCCGTTGTTGGACAGCTCCTCCGGCGTCGATTCGGCGATGACGCTGCCCTGGGCCATGACGACTACCCAGTCGCTGATGTCTCGGATGACGTCCATGTCGTGCTCGACGAACACCACCGTCATACCGTCGTCGCGGAGCGACTTGATGTGACCTAGAAGGCTCTGTGTGAGAGCAGGATTGACGCCGGCCATCGGCTCGTCGAGCATGACCACCGCGGGGTCCGTCATCAGTGCCCGCGCCATCTCGAGGAGCTTTCGCTGACCACCGGACATCGATCCGGCGAGATCGTCGGCCTTGGCGTCGAGCTTGAACCGTTCGAGCAGTTGGTACGCCCGCTCGGTCACCTCGCGTTCCTGTTTCTTCCAGGTCCAGGGTGCCAGTGTGCTCAGGATGCGTTCGCCGCGTTGACCTGTCGCGCCGAGCCGAACGTTGTCGAGCACCGTCAGTTTCGACAGTGCCTTCGTCAGCTGGAAGGTGCGCACGACGCCTTTGCGGGCCACCTGGTGTGGGTGCATCTTGCCGAGCGATTGCCCGTCCATCGACCAGGTTCCGGTGTCGGGGCGGTCGAAGCCGGTGAGCAGGTTGAACAGAGTCGTCTTGCCGGCACCGTTGGGTCCGATCAACCCGGTGATGCACCCGCGCTGAATCTCGAGGTGCGCGACGTCGACTGCTTTGAGGCCACCGAAGGTGCGCGAGACACCGTCCACGACGAGGGTGGGGTCGGGCTTGGGTGCGCCCGGCTTGTTGGGGACGTCGGCGAACAGTGCGACGCGTTGCTCGGCTGTGAGGGCGCGGGCGGCACGCGTCGGCGGCGGCGCTGTTTCTTTACGCATTGAGTTGGACCTCTCGCTTGTTGCCGAGGATGCCCTGGGGTCGGAACACCATGAGGACGGCGATCAGAATGCCCAGCAGCACGAATCGCGTTGCGCCGACCTGCTGTTCGGTGAGATTCAGCAGGGGGTCGGGGCCTGCGATGGCCTGCCGGAGCAGAGCGTCGGGGATGGAGAGCAGGAACCAGAACAGCATCGCGCCCAGGACCGGACCGAACACCGTGGCCGCGCCGCCCAGGATGAGAGCACCGAACGCAAAGAACGTCTGCGCGGTCGAGTAGAAGTCGGGGTTGATGGACTTGGTCTGGAGTGCGTTGAACACGCCGCCCATGCCGCCGATGACGCCACCGAGTACCAGTGCCTGCATCTTGTAGACGAAGACGTTCTTGCCGAGAGACCGTGCAGCGTCCTCGTCCTCGCGCACTGCCTTGAGTACGCGCCCCCACGGGCTGTGCGTGAGAAGGTACACCAGCCCGCACAAAAGGAGGACGAGAGTCCAGCCCACGACCATCGCCCACAGGTCGTCGCCGTAGAACTTGACGCCGAGGAAGGCGTACTGCCTGCCCGAATCGAACGGACTGAGCGAGGTGAACGGATCGGCGAATCCGAAGATGCCGTTGGTTGATTTGGTGATCGGATCGCTTGCGGTCGACCGGAAGACGAGCCGCAAGATTTCCGAGGCGGCGATCGTCACGATGGCCAGATAGTCGGCTCGTAGACGCAGTGTCGGAATACCGAGTACCAGGGCCAACAATCCGGCCGCGCCGAGACCGACGAGGATTCCCACCCACAACGGCTGCTGGTAGGTGATGGTCATGATGCCGACGCCGTAGCCGCCGAGCAATGCGAAGCCGATCTGACCGAAGTTGAGCAGACCGGCGTAGCCGAAGTGGAGGTTCAAACCGATTGCGAGAAGGGCGTAGAAGATTGCCGAGGGGCCGATCAGCTGGGCCAGCGAAACCTGTAGTGCTCCGAGAATATCCATGGAGGTCACCCGATCCTTTGCCGCGAGCCGAGTATGCCCTGGGGCCTGACGACGAGGATGAGAATCAAGACGAGCAGTCCTCCGATGTATTTGAGATCGGGATTGATGATCATCGTCGACCACTGCACGAGGAGTCCGACGATCACGCAGCCGAGGAGTGCTCCGTACGCGGTTCCCAAGCCGCCGAGGGTAATTCCGGCGAACATGAGCAGCAGAAGCTTGAAGCCCATTTCCCACTGCACTCGGCCGCCGAGTTCGGATAGGCCGAACAGGACGCCGCCGAGGGCTGCCAGGCCACCACCCATACACCAGACGAAGGTGACGACGCGTTCGACGTTGATGCCGGACGATGCCGCGAGGTCGCGGTTGTCGGCCACGGCGCGCATTGCCTTGCCGATGCGCGTGCGCTGCAGCATCAATGCGACGCCGACGAGGACGACGATGCTGATGACGATGCAGGCGAGGTTGACGTTGGTGATCGCGAGGGGCCCCCACTCGTTCTGGGTCTGTGCCTGGTAGTCGGCGAAGGGTTCGGCGCGGTCGGAGAAGAAGACGAGGATGAGGTAGCGCAGCGCGATCGCGAGGCCGATGGAGACGACGAGCTGGGCGATCAGCCCTGTCTTACGCTTTCGCAGTGGTCTCCAAATCGCGGCGTTGTTCAGCCAGCCGATGGCGACGCCGACGATGACTGCGAGGATCGTCGCCGGTATCAGCTGGAGGCCGAGACTGACGTTGAACACCCACGCCGCGACGGCGCCGAGCGTGACGAGCTCACCGTGAGCGAAGTTGGTCAAACCCGTCGTACCGAAGATCAGGCTCAGTCCGACCGCGGCGAGCGCGATGACGAGACCGAAGCGAAGACCGTCGACGGTGGTTCTGATGAATTGCTCGTAGAGCGGCACCTCGGTCGCGGTTCGCGCCTCACCGAACGAGAAGATCACGGTGTTGGCCCGGCCGGCGAGAACCTCTCGTTCGACCTGGCCCTGCACGCTGACCTCGTCGGGCAGACTGTCTTCGACCACTTCGAACGAGTATGTGCCGGGGGATATCTCGAGCGTCCAGCGGCCGCCGGTTTCCGAGGTGGTTCGGGCCACCTCGGCACCGGACGAATCGAGGGCTCGGACGTCGACGCCTTCGAGGCGCTCGCCGCCGTTGTTGAGGCTTCCGCTGACGGAAACTGCATCGGCCGGCGGTGACTCCGACGTCGACACAGCTGGTGGGGGAGTTGGGGTCGTTTCCTGCGCCAGAGCAGTTCCGCCGAACGTCACTGCTGCTATGGATCCGAGAATCGCCAACATGAGGGTCTGTCTCAATAGGCGGAGCGAGTTTCGGTTGGTGAACCGGAACCGTGTTTTCCTTCGGGTCCATCGAACATTTGGAGCCACGCACGTCCTCCGGACGGTTGTCGGGGTGAGCCCGTGTTCGGGCTCGGCTGCTTGCAATTGTCGGACTCTAGCCGTTGAAAGCGCTCGAAATCGGCGTCTGGAATTTCCGGCAAGTATCATTTGTGTTTCGAACTACCGGGTTGACGAGTGAGCCGGTGTCTCCCGTCCACTTACGTCCTGTCGGACGCTTTACCTAGACTGGGCAATCGTGAGCCCCGTAACCGACGCAAGTGCCGTATCCGCTCCCTCGACCGGCAAGTCCGCGGACGGCAAGCAGCCGACGCTGTTGCTGATCGACGGCCACTCCATCGCGTTCCGCGCCTTCTTCGCGCTGCCCGTCGAGAATTTCAAGACCACCAGCGGGCAGTCGACCAACGCGGTGTACGGGTTCACCTCGATGCTCATCAATCTGTTGCGTGACGAGAAGCCCTCGCACATCGCGGCTGCGTTCGACGTCTCGCGGCAGACGTTTCGTGCGGAGCGGTTCCCCGAGTACAAAGCGAATCGCAGCAAGACTCCGGACGAGTTCGCCGGGCAGGTCGACATCACGAAAGATGTCCTCGGGGCGATGGGCATCCCGGTCATGGCCGAGGCCGGGTTCGAGGCCGACGACATCATCGCCACCCTGACGACGCAGGCGGCGGCTCTCGGGTATCGGGTTCTGGTCGTCACCGGGGACCGCGACGCGCTGCAGTTGGTCACCGACAACGTGACGGTGCTCTACCCCAAGAAAGGCGTCTCCGAGCTCACCCGGTTCACGCCCGAAGAGGTGGCAACCAAGTACGGGCTCACACCCGCGCAGTACCCCGACTTCGCTGCTCTGCGCGGCGACCCGAGCGACAACCTTCC
Organism: Rhodococcus sp. (in: high G+C Gram-positive bacteria); assembly: GCF_049591685.1. Taxonomy (GTDB): domain Bacteria; phylum Actinomycetota; class Actinomycetes; order Mycobacteriales; family Mycobacteriaceae; genus Rhodococcoides. The sequence continues at coordinate 34,190 of NZ_JBAWFH010000070.1, forward strand.
CGGTATCCCCGGCGTCGGGGAGAAGACCGCGACCAAATGGATCGCTCAGTACGGCTCGCTGGAGGAACTGGTCAACAACGTCGACCAGGTGAAGGGCAAGGTGGGCGATGCGTTGCGCGCCAACCTGTCCAGCGTCGTGCTCAACCGCGAACTCACCGAAATGGTCAGGGACGTTCCGTTGCCGTACACACCGGACCAACTCGAACTGGCCGCGTGGGATCGAGAGAAGATCCACGGTTTGTTCGACGACCTCGAATTTCGGGTGCTGCGCGACCGGCTGTTCGACACGTTGTCGTCCGCGGAGCCGGAAGCGGAAGAGGGCTTCGACGTCAAGGGCGGCACCGTGCCGGTGGGGGAGTTGGCACAGTGGTTGGCGACCCACGCGTCCAGCGGGGAGCGGCACGGTCTTTCCGTCGTCGGCCCCAGGCGGCCGTTCGACAGCGATGCCGTGTCCGTTGCCATCGCGGCGGCCGACGGTGAGGGCGGCTTCGTCGACACCGCATTGCTCGATCAATCCGACGAGCAGGCACTCGCGGCCTGGTTGGCGGACGCGGCACAGCCCAAGGCTCTGCACGAGGCCAAGTGGGCCATTCATGCGCTGCGTGGCCGTGGGTGGTCGCTCGGCGGGTTGACCAGCGACACGGCGCTGGCCGCATACCTCGTCCGACCCGGACAGCGCAGTTTCAATCTCGACGATCTGTCGCTGCGCTACCTCAAGCGTGAATTGCGAGCCGAGGATTCGGTGGAGGGGCAGCTGTCGTTGCTCGACACCGAGGACGTCGCTGCGGCCGCCGTCGCCGAGGGTGAAATATTGCGCGCGCAGGCCGTGTCGGACCTCGCCGCTGCTCTCGATGCCGAGCTGGAAAACATCGAGTCGACGTCGCTGCTGTCGGACATGGAACTGCCGTTGCTGTCCGTTCTCGCAGACCTCGAGGCGACGGGTATCGCTGTCGATCGCGACCACCTGCACGCAATGCAGAGCCGTTTCGCCGACCAGGTCAGCGAGGCAGCGAACGCGGCGTACGAGATCATCGGAAAGCAGATCAACCTCGGGTCCCCCAAGCAGCTGCAGGTCGTCCTCTTCGAGGAACTCGACATGCCGAAGACGAAGAAGACGAAAACTGGCTACACCACCGACGCCGACGCTCTGCAGGGAATGTTCGAGAAGACCGAGCATCCGTTCCTGAAGTTCTTGCTCGATCACCGTGACGCCACCCGCATGAAGGTGACGGTCGACGGCCTCCTCAAGTCGGTCGCGGACGATGGACGTATCCACACGACGTTCAATCAGACGGTTGCCGCGACCGGGCGGTTGTCGTCGACCGAACCGAACCTGCAGAACATCCCGGTGCGAAACGAAGCGGGCAGGCAGATTCGCAACGGCTTCGTCGTCGGTGAGGGCTACGACATGTTGCTCACCGCCGACTACAGCCAGATCGAGATGCGAATAATGGCGCACCTGTCGGGCGACGAGGGCCTGATCGAAGCGTTCAACACCGGTGAGGATCTGCACAGTTTCGTCGGGGCGCGCGCGTTCGGGGTGCCGATCGAAGAAGTCACCCCGGAGCTTCGTCGCCGTGTGAAGGCCATGTCCTACGGGCTCGCCTACGGACTCAGTGCGTTCGGGCTGGCCGCGCAGCTCAAGATCTCGACCGATGAGGCCAAGCAGCAGATGGAGGCGTACTTCCTTCGGTTCGGCGGCGTGCGGGACTATCTGCGGAATGCCGTCGAGGAATCGCGGAAGGTCGGCTACACCTCGACGTTGTACGGCCGGCGTCGCTACCTACCGGATCTGACCAGCGACAATCGGCAGCGGCGAGAGGTAGCTGAACGAGCAGCGCTCAACGCTCCGATCCAGGGAACGGCCGCCGACATCATCAAGGTTGCGATGATCGATGTTCACGAATCGCTGAAGTCGTCCGGGCTTCGTTCACGAATGCTGCTGCAGGTGCACGACGAGCTCGTTCTCGAGGTCGTCGAGTCGGAGCGTGAGCAGGTCGAGGCGCTCGTTCGAGACAAGATGTCGTCGGCGATCGTGCTGTCCGTCCCGCTCGAGGTGTCCGTCGGCACCGGTGCGAGCTGGGACAAAGCGGCTCACTGACCGAACAAACGAGGGGCCGGTCGCGGATGCGATCGGCCCCTCGTTCGTTACGTATTTACTAATTAGGCGTCTGCCGACGTCTCCTGCTCGGCGATCTGCTTGCGAACCTCGTCCATGTCGAGTGCCTTGATCTGGCCCACGAGATCTTCCAGCGCAGGTGCGGGAAGTGCACCGGGCTGTGCGAAAACGAGGACGCCCTCACGGAACGCCATGATCGTCGGGATCGACTGGATGTTGGCTGCTGCCGCGAGCCCCTGCTCGGCCTCGGTGTCCACCTTGGCGTGCACCACGTCCGGGTGTGCCTCGGAGGATTTCTCAAAGGTCGGTGCGAACTGACGGCAGGGCCCACACCAGGATGCCCAGAAGTCGACGAGGACCACGTCGTTGTTGCCGACGATCTCGTCGAAGTTCTGCTGAGTCAAAGTCTGTGTTGCCACGCCTGCCCTTTCATCGAAGTCATTCTCGCTCTGTAGTAGGCACCAACGCACGAGGGTGCGAAATGCTTCCCGGCTACACCCGAGCGGGTTCCGACCGAAACGTGCGGCGGTAGGAATTGGGCGTTGTGCGCCGTACTCGGACGAAGTGCTGGCGGAGCACTGCAGCGTTGCCGAAGCCGACTTTTTCGGCGATCACGTCCATGGACATGTCGGAGTTCTCGAGCAACTGTTGCGCGGCGAGCACTCGCTGGTCGTTGAGCCATCGAGCCGGCGTCGTACCGGTTTCTGCCTGGAACCTGCGGGCAAACGTGCGTGCCGACATGTTCACTCGCACCGACAGCTTCTGCACCGTCATCTCGGCGTCGAGGTTCTCGGTCATCCAGTCGAGCAGCGGCGCAAGGGTTTCCACCTGCGTGGTGGGTAGGGGAGTCGTCACGAACTGGGCCTGGCCACCGTCGCGGTGCGGCGGCACGACCATCCGGCGAGCGATACCGTTCGCGACGATGCTGCCCTGTTCTCGACGCACGATATGCAGGCACAGATCGATTCCCGCTGCCGTACCGGCGCTGGTCAGTACAGCGCCGTCGTCGACGTAGAGAACATCGCAGTCGACGTCTGCCAGGGGGTACTCGGCCGCGAGACGCTCCGAGTGTCGCCAATGCGTCGTACAGCGTCGCCCGTCGAGGAGGCCGGCCTTGCCGAGAAGGAATGCCCCGTTGCACAGGCTGGCGACCATGGCTCCGCGGGCAACCGCAGCCCTCAACTTTGCCAGCAGCGGCTCGATCGACGCGTCGTAGTCGGCGTTGCACAAGTAGGCGCCGTCGACGGAGGTGTACGTGCCGCCCGCCGGGACGACGATCAGGTCGGCTTCGTCGAGCTGATCGAGGTCGTACGGCACGTCGATGGTGTAGCCGAAACGGGATCTGATCGGCTCGTCGACGCCCGCGATCAACGAGAAGTCGTAGGTGGGCAGGCCCTCGTCGGACCGATCGAATCCGAACACCTCGCAGGCAACGCCCAACTCGAACTGTTCCGTCAGCGGCAGCAGCGGTACGACCACTCGTTTCAGCATGAACACGAGTATGGCAGAAAGTCGACGAACTATGTCGTATCTGCCACTTTCGGGCTCGAGCGCCTGGTAGCACGCTTGCGGCATGACACTGGCATTGATATTCCTCGCGGTTCTGACCACCGTGTACGCGGCTACAGCACTCGGGTTCGCGCCCGACACCCATGCGGAGGCGACTCAGTTCGGCGACTACCGTTTCTAGATCCGGCCGCTGAAACGCGGGGTCAGCGAACCTGCCATTCCCGCTTCTCCTCGCCGTCCCACCGGCGTAGCGCCGCGGTGCTGCCCACGAGATCCGACGGGCAGCCGTGCAAGCGCAGGAATGCCTCGGCGAGTTCTACGCGAGTCAGGCGCCGGGCAAGCGTCACGTGCGGTGTCCACCTGCCCGGCGTCGTGTGCGCCCGGACGTCGTCGCCGGCACCCGCCAGCAGCGACGTGCGGCCGTGCAGGCTGACGAGCTCCTTCGACGGCACGACGAGCCGGGCGAGGGTCAAGTGTTTCGCGCGGAAGACGACGAACGCACCCAACCGGACAGGGAAGCGAACTGCCAGCATCTCTTCGTCGATCCGGGCATCCATCTCGTCGAGGTCGTCCGCGACCGCCAGGGTGATGTGAGGGCGGTTCGATTCTCCCGTGTGACGACCCTGGCTGGGCAGGTCGGCGTCGAGAAGCATGTGCCACTCGCGTCGAACAGCCTTGTCGAGCGTGTCGTCGAGGATCAGTTCCAAAGACTGCACCATAGTGAGCCATGATGACGGACGTGGCTCACGGTGAATCCAAGACGGTAAGAATCGGCGCGTTGATCGGCGACGGCATCGGGCACGAAATCGTCCCCGCGACGATGCGGCTGGTGGAGACCGCCCTGTCGGCGGTTCACGCCCCCTCGGCGGAGTGGGTGGAACTTCCCTTCGGTGCGGACGCGATCGACTCGCACGGCTCGCCGATCCCGGGTATCACCCTGAACGCGCTGGAGTCCCTCTCGGCATGGATCCTCGGTCCGCACGACAGTGCGTCGTACCCCGAGCCCTTCGCATCGGGGCTCACACCGGGCGGAGTCGTGCGCAAGAAGTTCGACCTGTTCGCCAATATCCGGCCCGCCGCTGCACACCCGGGCGTACGTGCGATGTCGCCGACCATGGATTTGGTGATCGTGCGGGAAAACACGGAGGGCTTCTACGCCGATCGCAACATGTTCGTGGGCAGCGGCGAGTTCATGCCGACTCCCGACGTCGCGCTCGCAGTAGGAGTGTTCACCCGCACGGCCTGCGAGCGCATCGCACGCGAGGCCTTCACTCTCGCCCTTACTCGGCGCAGGCGCGTTACCGTCGTGCACAAGACCAACGTGCTGACGCTGACGACCGGGCTGTTCCTCGAGGCATGCCGGTCCGTTGCCGAAGATTTTCCCACCGTCACCGTCGACGACGAGCACATCGACGCCCTGACCGCTCATCTGGTTCGCCGGGGTGGCGACTTCGACGTGATCGTCGCCGAAAACATGTTCGGGGATATCCTGTCGGATCTCGCCGGTGAACTGTCCGGATCGCTCGGGATGGCCCCCTCGTTGAACTCGTCCGCAACGCAGGCGATGGCACAGGCGGCGCACGGGTCGGCTCCGGACATCGCCGGAAATAATCGAGCAAACCCGACGGCCCTGTTCTTGTCCGCGGCAATGCTGCTCGACTGGCTGACCGCGCACGACGGCGACGCACGGTTCTCCGACGCCGCGGAACGTATCCGGCACGCCGTGCGCGGCACGCTCGAGTCGGGGGTGGCCACCGCCGACCTCGGGGGTCAGGCATCAACCAGCGAGTTCACCGAGACGGTGCTCGCACGAGCATTACGCGTCTGACGCTCGAAGCGGCTTGACGCAGACGAAGATGGCGGTGCCGGGAAAGAGCTGACCGCGCAGTGGACTCCACTGGCCCCATTCGCGGTCGAGCCACTCGGGCCAGTCGGGCTCGACGATGTCCCGCAGTTCCAGGCCGGCTGCGACGATCTCGCGGACCCGATCGCCGACGGTGCGATGGTGCTCGACGTAGGTCGCCGTACCGTCAGGGTCGAATTCGACGTACGGGGTTCGGTCGAAATACGGAATCGTCGCCGTCAACCCGACCGGCCCCGGGTCGTCCGGGAAGATCCACCGCATCGGGTGGTTGACCGCGAACACCCAGCGCCCACCAGGGCGCAGAACCCGCGCCACCTCGGCCATCACCCGCGCCGAATCGGCGACGAAGGGCACTGCCCCAAAGGCCGAGCACGCCACATCGAAGCTCTCGTCCGCGAAGGGAAGACCTTCCGCGCTCGCCTGAACGAGCGGCACTGCAGACCCGCCTGCGGCCATGGCGTCGAGACCTTTCTGCAGCATCCCTGCGGAGATGTCGAGGCCGACGGCCCGCGCGCCCTGCGATTGCAGCCAACGCGCACACGGCGCCGACCCGCACCCCACCTCGAGCACGTCTTTGTCCGCGACGTCGCCCAGCAAGTGCACGTCGCCCTCGTGCAAGCCTTCGGGGCACCACACGAACTCGCCTTGCGCGGCGTCGACACCGAGAAACTCGCCGTGCGTCCGGTGGTACTCGTCGGCGTCCGAATCCCACCAGGTGCGCGACGCCCGGTCGCTGGCGTCGCTGCCGATCTTGATTCGACCTGGTAGGACGGGGGACCGAGGCGCATCGGGCGGCGAACGATCGGCCGGCGAAGGATCGTGCGGCGGAGAATCGTGTGAGGAACTGTCGGTCACCGCCGACACGCTAGTCGCACCGAGTGGCGCAGGGGTACAACGGCCGGGTGGGTAGGTTTGCCCAGGTGTGACCGGGTCGCGTACCCTGTGGGACGCGAGTGTGTCCATGCTGCGTCTGTATCGCCCAGCCGCGGCGGGAATACATTTGTTCTTCATCTGTTCGACAGTTCGTGCCCTTCGTGGTGCACGCGCTATTCGCAACAGCGACTTACAGTACGAAAAACGTGAAGGTCCGACCGAACATCCATCAACCGATACCCAACCCGTCCGGAGCAACTCAACACATGCCCTCAACCACAACCTCACCGCAGGTAGCCGTCAACGACATCGGCTCCGCAGAGGACTTTCTCGCCGCTATCGACGCCACGATCAAGTACTTCAACGATGGTGACATCGTCGAAGGCACCATCGTCAAGGTCGACCGCGACGAGGTTCTGCTCGACATCGGTTACAAGACCGAAGGCGTCATCCCTTCCCGCGAGCTCTCCATCAAGCACGACGTCGACCCCAACGAGGTCGTCTCCGTCGGCGATGAGATCGAAGCACTCGTCCTCACCAAGGAGGACAAAGAAGGCCGCCTGATCCTGTCCAAGAAGCGCGCACAGTACGAGCGCGCCTGGGGCACGATCGAGGAGCTCAAGGAGAAGGACGAGGCCGTCAAGGGCACCGTCATCGAGGTCGTCAAGGGTGGACTCATCCTCGACATCGGTCTCCGTGGCTTCCTTCCCGCTTCGCTCGTCGAGATGCGTCGCGTTCGCGACCTCCAGCCGTACGTCGGCAAGGAGATCGAGGCCAAGATCATCGAGCTCGACAAGAACCGCAACAACGTAGTCCTGTCGCGTCGCGCATGGCTTGAGCAGACCCAGTCCGAGGTCCGCAGCGAGTTCCTGCACCAGCTGCAGAAGGGCCAGGTCCGCAAGGGCGTCGTGTCCTCCATCGTCAACTTCGGTGCCTTCGTGGACCTGGGTGGCGTCGACGGACTCGTGCACGTCTCCGAGCTGTCCTGGAAGCACATCGATCACCCCTCCGAGGTTGTCCAGGTGGGCGACGAGGTCACCGTCGAGGTGCTCGACGTCGACAAGGACCGCGAGCGGGTTTCGTTGTCGCTCAAGGCCACTCAGGAGGATCCGTGGCGTCACTTCGCCCGTACGCACGCGATCGGGCAGATCGTGCCCGGCAAGGTCACCAAGCTGGTGCCGTTCGGCGCGTTCGTCCGTGTCGAGGAGGGCATCGAGGGTCTGGTGCACAT
>NZ_JBAWFH010000071.1:0-9175 GCF_049591685.1 Rhodococcus sp. (in: high G+C Gram-positive bacteria)
TCGCTTCCGCCGTTCTGGGAGACGTCCGACCCCGAGATAGTCCGCAAAGCGCTGACTCGCCTGGCAGGCAACGGCGACTGACGCGTCAGCCGATCGGAGTCTTCACCAGCCCCAGTTCGGCGTCGCCGGCAAAGAGAGCATGGTGTGGCAACACCCGAACGGTGTAGCCGACGGCACCACTGACCGGTAGCACCGTGTCGGTCGCGAAGATTTCGCCCAGCGAGTCCGTGCCGGCGTGGTCCATGGTCACCGTTCGAACATCGGTCAGGTTTTCTTCGTCGTCGACCCGGCCGAGAACCGCTTGCACCACCACGTCGGACGGCGTCAATCCACCGAGCCGAACGAACGCCCGCAACGAGAGCTTTGCGCCGATCACCGGCGTGTCCGGCAGGCCTTCGCTGTCGACCTGAACGACCTCGACCGATTGCCATGCGTGTTCGACGCGGTGGCGGTAGGCAGCAACGTCCTTGGCTCCTGCGTGACCGTCGGCGTCGGTTGAACGGGCGGCTTCGGCTGCGGGCGCGTAGTAGCCGAGCGTGTAGTCCCGCACCATTCTCGACGCCAACACCTTCGGTCCGAGGTCCTCGAGGGTGTGCCGAACCATTTCGATCCACCTGGTCGGGACTCCGTCGGTTCTGTCGTAGAACTTCGGGAGCACTGCTTGTTCGAGCAGTTCGTACAGCGCGGCCGCTTCGAGGTCGTCCCTGCGGTTGTCGTCGGTGACTCCGTCCGCCGTCGGGATGGCCCAACCGTTCTCTCCGTCGTACATCTCGTCCCACCAGCCGTCTCGGATGGAGAGGTTGAGCCCGCCGTTGAGTGCGGACTTCATTCCGGACGTACCGCACGCTTCGAGCGGACGGAGCGGATTGTTGAGCCACACATCGCAACCCCAGTACAGGTACCGCGCCATGGACATGTCGTAATCGGGAAGGAAGACGATGCGGTGCCGCACGTCGGCCTCGTCGGCGAAGCGGACTATCTGCTGGATGAGCGCTTTGCCGCCGTCGTCGGCGGGGTGCGACTTGCCTGCCACGACCAGCTGCACCGGTCGTTCGGGATCGAGGAGCAACCGTTTGAGCCGTTCGGGCTCCCGCAGCATCAGCGTCAACCGCTTGTACGTCGGTACCCGTCGCGCGAATCCGACGGTCAACACGTTCGGGTCGAACACCTTTGCTGTCCAGCTCAATTCGGCTGCCGTCGAACCACGTTCGAGGCTCGATCGGCGAACGCGCCGCCGAACCTCCTCGACGAGTTGGCCACGCAGCTCGTTACGCGTGGCCCACAATTTCTCCGCGGGCACAGTGCGCAGCTGCTCCCAGCCACGCGCTTCTTCCAGCGCTTCGGGTCCGATGATCTCGTGTGCCAGATCCATCCACTCGCGGGCAGCCCAGGTGGGTGCGTGCACACCGTTGGTCACCGAACCGATCGGCACCTCGGACCGATCGAAGCCACGCCACAGGTCACTGAACATTCCGCGACTGACGGTGCCGTGAAGTTTCGAGACGCCGTTCGCCCGCTGGCCGAGCCGCAAGCCCATATGCGCCATGTTGAACACCGAGCGATCGGCCTCGGCGCCCAGCGCGAGAACCCGCTCCATCGGCAAGCCCGGGAGCAACGCAGAGTCGGTGGACCCATCGGTGCTGCCGAAGTAGTGGCGGACCAGATCGGCCGGGAACCTGTCGATGCCGGCAGGGACGGGAGTATGGGTCGTGAACACCGTTCCGGCGCGAACGGACGCGAGAGCCGAATCGAAGTCGAGCCCCTCCGAGGTCATCAACTCTCGAATGCGCTCGGCTCCGAGGAAGCCCGCGTGGCCCTCGTTCATGTGAAAGACCTCGGGGTCCGGCAGACCGTTCTGCCGGGTGTAGGCGCGAATTGCACGCACGCCGCCGATGCCGGCCAGTATCTCCTGCTTGATGCGGTGGTCCTGATCGCCGCCGTAGAGACGATCGGTCACACCGCGAAGTTCGGGGTCGTTGTCCGGAATGTCCGAGTCCAACAGCAACAGCGGTACCCGGCCGACCTGCGCGATCCAGATGCGAGCCCGGAGTACGCGTGCACCCGGCATCGAGACGTGGATGAGCACGGGTGTTCCGGACGATTCCGTCAGTAGCCGCAGAGGAAGGCCCTGCGGATCGATCAACGGGTATCGCTCCGCCTGCCAGCCGTCGGCGGTGAGCGACTGCCGAAAGTACCCCGAGCGGTACAGCAGGCCGACGCCGATGAGCGGCAACCCCAGGTCCGACGCCGCTTTGAGGTGGTCGCCTGCGAGGATTCCCAGGCCGCCCGAATAGTTGGGCAGCACTTCGCTGACACCGAATTCCATGGAGAAGTAGCCGATACCGACGGGCAGCGACCGTCCGTTCTGCAGCTGTTTCTGGTACCAGAGCGGCTTGCTCAGATAGTCACCGAGGTCGGCGGCCAGCCGGTCGAGGCGGCCGACGAACGCATCGTCCAACGCCAGGGATTCCAGGCGGGACGGTGCCACGGCGCCGAGTAGGCCGATCGGGTCTCGTTCCGTCTCGACCCAGAGCAGCGGATCGATTTCCTCGAACAGCTGCTGGGTGGCCGAGTGCCACGACCAGCGGAGGTTTGTCGACAGTTCTGCGAGGGCATTCAGACGCTCGGGCAGGTGGGCTCGGACAGTGAACCGACGCAAAGCTTTCACGGCTCGAACCCTACCCACCCCGGGGCGTGCCTGTCTCGACTTGAAGATCTCGTTCGACAACGGCACGGCCACCACAACTGCACTACGGTTGTTTCGAAAGAGCTCGCCGACCATGTATGAACTGAGCGAAGAACGGAGCGTGAAGTGACAGGTCGACTCGGTATCGACAATGTCCTTCCAGACACGGCCACCGGAAAGTACCCCGCGAAAGCAGTGGTGGGCGAAGCTTTTCCGGTGTCGGCAGACGTGTGGCGCGAAGGCCACGACGCTGTCGCCGCGACACTGGCGGTCCGAGGTCCAGGACTACACACCCCTCTACGAATCACGATGATGCCGGGGCGTGAGCCCGACTCGTTCGATGCGCTATTCACCCCTACGGCCCCCGGCTACTGGATATGCAGGATCGAAGCGTGGTCCGACCCGGTGTCGACGTGGCGGCACGCCGTCGAGGCCAAGCTGGGTGTCGGTCAGAGCGCCGCCGAACTCGCCAACGACCTCGAAATCGGCGCACGGGTGTTCGAAAAGGCGGCCGAGGGAGTCCCCGACGAGGACCGCGCCCTGCTCGACGATGTCGTTACCGCGCTGCGTGACACGGACCGTCAACTGCCTGCGCGGGTATCTCCCGCGTTCGCTGCCGAGGTCACCGAGCTGCTGCACGACTACCCGCTTCGGGAGTTGGTGACGCGATCGACGGCCATCAACATCTGGGTCGACCGCGCCCGCGCCTTGAACGGCTCCTGGTACGAGTTCTTCCCGCGCTCGACCGGCGGGTGGAACGACGACGGCACACCGCGGCACGGCACGTTCGCGACGTCGATCGAGCAGCTCCCGCGTGTAGCGCGGATGGGCTTCGACGTCGTCTATTTACCTCCGATCCATCCGATCGGCACGATCAATCGCAAGGGGCCGAACAACACTCTGACGCCGGGGCCCGATGACGTCGGCTCTCCGTGGGCGATCGGCTCCAAGGACGGCGGGCACGACGCCATCCATCCGGAATTGGGCACCGAAGCCGATTTCCGTGCTTTCGTCGACGCGGCGAACGCGCTGGACCTCGAGGTCGCACTCGACCTGGCACTGCAGGCGGCGCCCGATCACCCCTGGGCCGCCGAGCATCCCGAGTGGTTCACCGTTCTGCCGGACGGCACCATCGCCTACGCCGAGAACCCTCCCAAGAAGTACCAGGACATCTATCCGGTCAATTTCGACAACGATCGACGCGGCATCTACGAGGAAGTACTGCGAGTCGTCCGCCATTGGGTGTCGTTGGGAGTCAAGATCTTTCGGGTCGACAACCCGCACACCAAGCCACCGGACTTCTGGGAATGGCTCATCGCGGAGGTGAAGAAGACCGACCCCGACGTCCTCTTCCTGGCCGAAGCGTTCACCAGGCCGGCCCGCATGTACGGACTCGCCATGCGTGGCTTCACGCAGTCGTACACCTACTTCACCTGGCGAGTGGCGAAGTGGGAACTCACGGAGTTCGCGGAGGAGCACGCCCGACGGTCCGACGACGCCCGCCCGAACCTGTTCGTCAACACGCCGGACATCCTGCACGAGAGTCTCCAACACGGTGGCCCGGGCATGTTCGCGCTTCGAGCGGTTTTGGCAGCCACCATGTCACCGACGTGGGGTGTCTACTCGGGCTACGAACTGTACGAGCACCAGGCCGTCCGCCCGGGCAGCGAGGAGTACCTCGACTCGGAGAAGTATCAGCTCCGGCCCCGAGACTTCGAGGGCGCCCTTGCCCGGGGTGAATCACTCGAGCCTTGGTTGACCACGCTCAACGCGATCAAACGGGCGCACCCCGCGCTTCAGCAATTGCGCAACATTCACTTTCACCACGTGGACAACGATGCGATCATCGCGTACTCGAAATTCGACGCCAATACCGGTGACTCGGTGTTGGTGGTGGTCAATCTGAATCCGTTCGGCCCCGAGGAAGGGACCATCTGGCTCGACATGCCACAGATCGGTCTCGACTGGCACGACAGCCTCACGGTCACCGACGAAGTCAGTGGCCAGCAATTCCATTGGGGACAAGCCAATTTCGTCCGCCTCGAGCCCTGGAAGGCAGTGGCGCACATCCTGGCATTGCCCACTGTCCCCTACCCGGCACGACTCGAACTGGCCTACCGCGGCAACCGGAAGTGAGTGGGAATCAACGTGACCGAGAATCCGACCACACCTGACATCGCTGCGCCCAGCAGCAACGACCTCGACCTGCTGGCGCAGGGGAAGCACTACAACCCGCATTCGATCCTGGGTGCGCACACGGTGCCCGGCGGTACCGCAATTCGGGCTCTCAAGCCCAACGCGGAGTCGGTTGTCGCCCGCATCGGCGGCAAAGACTATCCGTTGACGCACGTTGCGCACGGGCTGTTCTCCGGCCTCGTTCCATTCGAAGAGTTGATGGACTACCGACTCGCGGTCACCTGGCCCGGTGATAACACGACGGTGTCCGCCGACGGGTATCGATTCCTTCCCACTCTCGGCGAGCTCGACCTGCACCTGTTCGGGGAGGGTCGCCACGAAAGATTGTGGGACATCCTCGGCGCGCACGCACAGAACTACACGACGCCCGACGGCGACGTGAGCGGTACCTCGTTCGCGGTCTGGGCACCGGCCGCCAAGGGCGTCACCGTCATCGGGAGCTTCGACGGATGGACCGGCCAGAGCTTCCCGATGCGGGCGCTCGGCTCGACCGGCGTCTGGGAGCTGTTCATCCCCGACCTCACGCCGGGCACCATCTACAAGTACCGCGTTCACGGGTCCGACGGCGTCACTCGCGACAAGGCCGATCCCATGGCGTTCGCCACCGAGATCCCGCCCGCGACGGCGTCGGTCGTCACAAGCTCCGACTTCGAGTGGTCCGACGACGACTGGATCGACAAGCGCGCAGAGATCGAACCGACGGCCGCTCCCATGAGCGTGTACGAGATTCACCTCGCGTCGTGGCGTCAGGGGCTCGACTACAGGGAGCTCGCCACCCAGCTCGCCGACTACATCCTCGAGACCGGTTTCACCCACGTCGAGCTGCTTCCGGTGGCGGAGCACCCCTTCGGCGGATCCTGGGGTTACCAGGTCACCTCGTACTACGCACCCACGTCGAGGTTCGGCAGCCCCGACGATTTCCGATACTTCGTCGACCACCTGCACGCGGCGGGCATCGGCGTCATCGTCGACTGGGTTCCGGCGCACTTTCCCAAGGACGAATGGGCGCTCGCACGGTTCGACGGCGGCGCACTCTACGAGCACGGAGACCCGCAGCGCGGTGAGCAACTCGACTGGGGCACATTGGTCTTCGACTTCGGTCGCCGCGAAGTACGCAACTTCCTCGTTGCCAATGCGTTGTTCTGGCTCGACGAGTTCCACATCGACGGCCTACGCGTCGATGCGGTCGCGTCGATGCTCTACCTCGACTACTCACGTCCCGAGGGCGGGTGGACGCCGAACATCTACGGTGGTCGCGAAAATCTGGAGGCCGTGTCGTTCCTGCAGGAAATGAACGCGACCGTGCACAAGAAGTTCCGCGGAGTGGTCACCGTCGCCGAAGAGTCGACCGCGTGGCCCGGCGTCACGCGCCCTACTTCCGTCGGCGGGCTCGGCTTCAACATGAAGTGGAACATGGGCTGGATGCACGACACGCTCGGGTTCCTCGGACGCGATCCCATCCACCGCACATACCACCACCACGAGATCACGTTCTCGGCCGTGTACGCGTGGAGCGAGAACTACCTGTTGCCCATCAGTCACGACGAGGTCGTGCACGGCAAGGGAACTCTGTGGACGCGCATGCCCGGCGACGATCACTCGAGGGCCGCGGGCATGCGAGGGTTGCTTGCCTACATGTGGGCGCACCCCGGCAAGCAGTTGTTGTTCATGGGCCAGGAGTTCGGGCAGACCCGTGAGTGGTCCGAGGAGCGCAGCCTCGACTGGTTCCAGCTCGACCAGGACAACGACCACGGTCTGCACCGCGGGGTGTTGAACCTGGTCACCGACCTCAACGCGGTCTACCGCAGTCAGCCTGCGCTGTGGACGCTGGACTCGTCGCCGAGTGGTTACCAATGGATCGACGCCAACGACACCGAGAACAACGTGCTCAGTTTTCTGCGGTACGGCACGGACGGCTCGGTCGTCGCCTGTGTCTTCAACTTCTCAGGAGTCGTCCGCGGGGACTATCGTGTCGGACTACCGGAACCTGGACGTTGGACAGAGATCCTCAACACGGATGCGATCTCGTACGGCGGCGGTGGCGTCGGCAATCTCGGCGAGGTAACCGCAACTTCGCATTCGTGGCACGGTCGACCGGCGTCAGCCCAGGTTGCACTTCCCGCCAACGGTGCGATCTGGATCAAACTGGAGAGATAGATGAGTGGCGGTCGTACCCGGCACACACTGTGGATGACCGCCCTCACCGCTCTGGCTGCTTTGACCGTACTGACGCTTGTCGCGTCGTGCAGCCAGAGCGTCGACGGCCGTGCCGTGTCCATCTACGAAAATCCGTTCACGGTCGCTGGGCTTCCTGTCACCGACGGCCCCAGCGGTCCTCGGCCCGGTGCCCGAAACTCGAGTCTCGATGTGCGGAACGCCGAGGGCACCGACTCGGACGTTCTGGCCACGAATGCGATCGACGACATTCAGCGGTACTGGACGCAGACCTATCCGGAATTGTTCACCACGCAGTTCACGCCGGTCTCGGAACTGATTTCGTGGGACGCAGGCCAGGACGACGGTGACGGCATCCGGTTCTGTGGTCTGCGCACGGGAGGCGTTCCGAATGCTGCGTACTGCACTCGGGACAACACCATCGGCTGGGACCGCACAATTCTGCTGCCTGCCCTCGTCGACGCCTTCGGTCCCATGGCCGTGGTCATGGTGATGGCCCACGAGTACGGACACGCGATTCAGCACCAGTCGGGTCTCGTCGGAGACGACACACCGACCATCGTGGCCGAGCAGCAAGCGGATTGCTTCGCCGGCGCGTTCATCCGGCACGTTGCGGAAGGCAACGCGCCCCACTTCACGATCAACACATCCGACGGGCTCAACGGTGTTTTGGCTGCAACCGTGGCCGTTCGCGATGTCGACCCCAACGACCCCGAGTCGGTACACGGTTCGGCCTTCGAGCGAGTGACGGCCGTTCAAATCGGATTCACGGACGGCGCGGGAGCATGCCTGGCGATCGACGAGAGCGAAATCGATTCGCGGCGTGCCGAGCTCCCGCAGAAGTTCAGCGACGCAGACGACGACGGCGAACTTCCGATCACGGTCGAATCGCTCGATGCCTTCGTGCGGTCGTTCGAAAGCCTTCTCCAACTGGAAAATCCGCCGGCGGTCACCTACGAGGGCACCGATATCGGGTGCCCGGACGGCACCGCCACCGAGCCCGTGTCGTACTGCGCGTCCACCAACGCGCTGGGGGTCAACGTCGACGCATTGGCCGAACTCGGCACCGCGGAACAGCCTCGGAGAGAGGACATCATTCCGCTCAACGTGTCCGGCGACTACTCCGCCTACGTCCTGTTCGCCTCGCGCTACACCCTGGCCGTACAGAGCGCCGCAGGGCAACCACTCGACACCCCGCAGACAGCGCTGCGTTCGGCGTGCCTGTCCGGAGTCATCACGGCCGGGCTCAGCGCAGAGAATCCACAGGCTTCCGGGCTCGAAGTATGGCTCTCCCCCGGCGATCTCGACGAAGCGGTATCAGGATTGTTGAGTGATGGCCTGACTGCGAGCGATGTCAATGGCGTCACCCTCCCCAGCGGCTTTTCGCGCGTCGACGCGTTCCGCTCGGGAGTGCTCGGCGGTCAGGACACCTGCAACGTGCGCTACCAGTAGCTGTCGGTACTGCAATCCTTCAGTACAGGGCCGAAGCCAATTTGCGACGAGCGGCAACCACTACCGGGTCGGCCTTGTCGAACAACTCGAACAGTTCGAGCAGTCGAGTGCGTAGTTGCGTCCGCTCGTCACCGGTCGTGCGCTTGATGCCATCGATCAGGCGTCCGAATGCAGCTTCCGGATTCTGTTGTGACAGTTCGACATCGGCAGCTTCGATCCGCGCGGTGATGTCGTCGGGCGCGGCGTCTGCCTTCGCCACCGCATCGTCGTCGAGATTTTGTACACGAGCCAAGAACGTGATCTGGCGCAGTGCCGCCACCGCATCGGCGTTCGCAGGTTCAGTGTCGACGATCGCCTGGTACACCTCAATCGCCCGATCAAAATCACCGTCGTCGATTGCCTGCTCGGCTGCAACGAGCCGCGGATCTTCCTCCTCAGGCGCTTCCTCGGCCGGTTCTGCACCGGGAGGACCGCTGAGTTTCCCTGCGGTTGCCTGCTCGACGGCGTCGATCCACTTGCGCAACTGCTCGTCCGGCTGTGAACCCTGAAAGTCGGCGAGCGGCTGGCCCGCAGCGACGGCGACAACCGTCGGGATGGCCTGCACACCGAACGCCTGCGCGATCTGGGGGTTCGAGTCGACGTCGACTCGAGCGTGCACCCACCGTC
>NZ_JBAWFH010000072.1:0-2765 GCF_049591685.1 Rhodococcus sp. (in: high G+C Gram-positive bacteria)
AGGTCGACCTCTACTCCGCACCGCGGGCCAGCGGCCACATCCCGCCGCACCCGGTGCCGCAGGTTCGCTACCGGGACCGCGAGGACAGCTGAGCTCAGGCCCTCGCGGGACGGAGTTCGCGGGGAAGCGAAAACACCAGAGTCTCGTTGGCCGTGGTGACGGGCTGGACGTCCGCGAAGCCATGCTCCGCGAGCAGCTGGATGACACCTTCCACGAGGATCTCGGGCACCGACGCGCCCGATGTGATGCCGACGGTCGTGATGCCGTCGAGCCACGCCGTGTCGACGTCCTTGGCGTAATCGACGAGGTAGCTGGCCTTCGCTCCGGCCGTGAGGGCTACTTCCACCAGGCGGACCGAGTTGGACGAGTTGGGCGAGCCGACGACGATGACCAGGTCGCATTCCGGTGCCATTGCCTTGACGGCGACCTGACGGTTCTGGGTGGCGTAGCAGATATCGTCGCTCGGCGGGTCCTGCAAGGTGGGGAAGCGCTCACGAAGACGCGCGACGGTGGTCATGGTCTCGTCGACGCTGAGCGTGGTCTGCGACAGCCAGATGACCTTGTTGACGTCGCGAACCGTCACGTTGTCCACCGAGTCCGGGCCGTCCACGAGCTGAACGTGGTCGGGTGCTTCACCGGCGGTGCCCTCGACCTCTTCGTGCCCTTCATGGCCGATGAGCAGGATGTCGTAGTCGTCGCGAGCGAATCGCTTGGCTTCCTGGTGCACCTTGGTGACCAACGGGCACGTTGCGTCGATGGTGCGCAGGCTGCGTTCGGCGGCCGAAGCGTGCACTGCCGGGGACACTCCGTGCGCGGAGAACACCAGCAGCGATCCCTCGGGAACCTCGTCGGTTTCTTCGACGAACACGGCGCCGCGGTCGGCGAGCGTCTCGACGACGTGGCGGTTGTGCACGATCTCCTTGCGGACGTACACCGGAGCACCGTGCTGCTCGAGCGCTTTCTCCACGGTCTCGACGGCGCGATCCACGCCCGCGCAGTAGCCGCGTGGCTCGGCGAGGAGAACTCGCTTGGCACCGGAGTACGCCGGCACACCTTCGCCCGAGGGTCGTGCGATACCGAGATTCAAGGGAACGGCAGAAGACATGCCTACAGGATACGTGGACACCGGGAGCGCTTGCGCTTGTCGGCTAGGCACTTGGGCTCGTCAGCTAGGCAAAAGGTGCAGACTTCAGGCAAGGTGGTGATCATGACTCGTGTCCCGTTCGCTGCACGTGTGGCTGCCGGTGTAGCTGTGACCGTCGTCGAAGAGGCGCGCAGACTCCCCAATACGGCCATCACTTTTCCGATGACCGTCATCTCCGAAGTGCTCGCGAGTTCGATGCGGTTGCAGCAACAGGTCACCGCGCTGGCCATCAAGGGCGACCAGGTCATTGCCGCGCTACCGATCATCGGGACACCGGATCAGGCGCAGCCGTCGTGGGCCGTGTTCGACGACGACATCTCGGCAGGGGCGGACGGCGAGGTGGACATTCCGGACCACGAGCCGGCTGTGGCGTCGGGACGGTTCGCGCTCTATTCGACCCCGCCGAGCGACATCGTCGACGAGCCTCGTACGGCGAGCGCTCCCCAGGTCGACCGTCCGGAAATCGTCGACCTCGTCGATTACGACACACTTGCCCTCGCGCAGCTACGCGCTCGGCTTCGCACACTCTCGCTCGACGACCTCGAGACTCTGCGTGAGTACGAGAACGCGACGTCGAAGCGTGCGCCGTTTCTGACGATGCTCGAAAACCGCATCACCACTGCGAAAGCCAAGTGACCGCAAGCCCCGTGAGCACGAGCACAGCCGAAGAACCGTGGCCCGTCCGAACCGTGGCCATGAAGGTCGCGGGGTGGATCGACCGGCTGGGCAGCATCTGGGTCGAGGGTCAGCTCACACAAATCAACGCGCGGCCCGGCACGAGGACGGCGTTTCTGGTGCTGCGTGATCCGTCGGCCGACATGTCGTTGTCGGTCACCTGCTCTCCTCAGCTGCTCGACCGCTCCCCTGTTCCGCTGACCGAGGGCGCGCGCGTCATCCTCTACGGCAAGCTGTCGTTCTACACCGGTCGCGGCACCATCTCGTTGCGCGCCACGGACATTCGCGCGGTCGGCGTCGGGGAGCTTCTTGCTCGGATCGAACGACTGCGCGCGCTGCTGGCCGCCGAAGGACTTTTCGATCCGCGACTCAAACGTCCGCTCCCGTTCCTACCGCAGACCATCGGTCTGATCACCGCGCGCGCATCCGCAGCGGAGAAGGATGTCCTCACCGTCGCCCGGAGGCGTTGGCCCGCAGCGCAGTTCGAGGTTCGCCACACACCCGTTCAAGGACCGACCGCGGTACCCGCCATCCTCGGCGCCCTGAAAGAACTCGAAGGCAACGTCGACGTCATCATCCTCGCCCGCGGCGGCGGAAGCGTCGAAGACCTACTGCCCTTCTCCGACGAAGCGCTGTGCCGTGCGATCTCGTCGGCGACGACGCCGATTGTCAGTGCCATCGGACACGAACCCGACAGTCCCCTGAGCGACCACGTGGCAGATCTTCGTGCCGCGACGCCCACCGATGCCGCCAAGCAGGTGGTGCCCGACGCCGTCGCCGAGCAGAATCTCGTCGCCGAGCTACGCGGCCGGACGGCCGCTGCGCTGCGCAACTGGGTGGCACGCGAAGCCCGGGGACTCGAGATGATCCGCCATCGCCCGGTCCTCGCGGACCCCGTCGCCGGCATCGACGCCCGCGGTGACGAGATCACGCGGATGCGCGAGAC
>NZ_JBAWFH010000073.1:0-2722 GCF_049591685.1 Rhodococcus sp. (in: high G+C Gram-positive bacteria)
GAGCACAGCGCGCCGAGCGCCGCAAAGCCGGCGAGGTCGGGTCGGCCGAGAAGGCCACCCGCGGCGAGGACGACTGCAACTGCTGTGCCGACGCGGACGGCGGGTGCAACCGAGGCATCGGAACGGCCGAGGGCCATCGCCCGGCGCCACGTTCGGCCCGAGACGACGTGGGCGAGGGCGGAGCGCGAGTGTTCGAGGCGATCGAGTGCGGCAGTCACCCGTGAAAGTTTACAGTTATTTCACTAGTAAAATGATTCGTGGGGGCTGTGATGTTCGCCGTAGTGTTTCGGTCATGATTCCGGCGCAGCCCACAGGCGGAGATTTCGTCGACCGCGTCCGACGGGAGTGGGCAGCCGTCATGCCCGACGTCGACCTCTCGCCCATCGAGATTCTCGCGCGCATCAACCGAATTTCGTCGAAGGCCAACATTCTGCTCGACCACACGCTCGTACCGGTGGGGGTGTCGCGGGCCGAGTTCGATGTGCTCAGTGCTCTGCGCCGGGCGGACAGGCCGTTGCGGGCAAGCGAGGTGACCTCGGTGACGTTGCTCAGTGGTGCGTCGACCACCAAGATTTCCGAGCGGCTGGTGGGAGCCGGTCTGGTGGAACGGCTTCGCTTCGAGCGCGACGCCCGTGTGGTGCTTCTACAACTCACCGACGCGGGCGTCGAGCTCGTGGACCGCACGTTCCCCGTCCGGCTCGAGCGCGACCGTGGACTGCTGGACGGGCTGGAGCCGGACGAGATGGCGACTCTTGCAGGATTGCTACGCAAGGTCGCACTCAACGCTGAGTGAGGGAGCGCGGAATGGCGCGGCTAGACAGTCGACAGCGGGCGGATGTCGGTGGCTCCGCCCGGCGTGGGTGAGGTGAGAACGAAGGTCGAGTTGTAGCCCTTCGACTCCACGACGGCACGGATTTCACGGAACTTGTCGGTGCTGACCTCGGGAGAGCGCGAGAGGATGAACCCGGACGTACGGAGCGGGTCGCCGACGAGCGCCCACGAGTAGTCGTCGGCGATGTACGCGACGATGTAGTTGGTCGGCCCCTCCGGGTTCTCCTGCGTGGGGACACCTGGGAAGCTCACGTGCAGTTGGGCATTGGTGACCGTGTCGTTGACTCGGGCATTACCGACGATGCGGTTCTGCTCGCCCGTCCACGTGGTGCAGGTGTTCTCCACGCGAATGTTGGCCGGGTCGATCAGCGAATAGTTCGCCTGCGTGTCCCGAGCGCATTCGAGGTTGAACGGCTGTGGAACCGCGGCAACCTGGTTCCAGGTGCCGAGGTAGCGCTCCACGTCGAGCGAGGGAACAGGCGCGAGCGGTGTGAAACCGGCCGAGCCCGATGGTGCGGGTTGTGCGCCTGCGGCAGCGCCGCCGAGCAGGAGAGCGGCGACGGCAGCTCCGCCGACGAATGCTCGCGCTGCGTTCGAACGTACCTTCATGAATCTCGCTCCTTCTGACCCACCAGTGGTTCACTGCTGGAGTCGATTCGGTTCGGCCACCATATCCCCGGGCCGACGAGGGTGAACAGTGCCGGAATGACCAGCGTGCGCACGACGAACGTGTCGAGCAGAATGCCCAATCCGACGATGATGCCGAGCTGGGTGAGCGTGATGAGGGGGAGCACGCCGAGGACGCAGAACACGGCCGCGAGGACGATGCCGGCGCTGGTGATGACGCCTCCCGTTGCTCCGACGGCGCGGACGATCGCGCTGCGGGTTCCGTGCCCCGGCACTTCCTCCCTCGTTCGGGTGACGAGGAAGATCGTGTAGTCGACGCCGAGGGCGACGAGGAACAGGAACGAGAACAGCGGAACGTTGTCGTCGAGTGCAGGAAAGCCGAAGACGTTGCTGCTCACCCAGCTTCCGACACCGAGAGCCGCCAGTGCACTGAGCACGGTGGTGCCGACGAGGATCAGCGGTGCGACGAGTGACCGCAGCAGCGCTATCAGTACGACGAGAACGACGACGAGAATGGCCGGTACGACGACGAGGCGGTCGCGAGCTGCGGCGTCGCTGGTATCGAGTGCCTGCGCGTCGCTGCCACCGACGAGCGCATCGGGAATGTCGGCGAAGTCTCCGCGGAGTTCCTCGACGGTGGCGAAGGCCTCGTCCGATGCGGGCGCGGCATCCGTCACGACGGACCACCGGGTGTATCCCGTTCCGGAATCGGCGACGCGTTCGAACGATGTGACGCCGTCCGCGGTGTCGAGCACGCCCTCGACGTCGGACGCCGATTCGGTGGGGGCGACCACGGTGGTCGGATCTGCAAGGCCTGCGGGGAAGTGTTCGGCGAGGGTGTCGAAGCCCTCGACCGATTCGGCGGTGACGCGGAACTGCTCGGTCTGTGAGAGCCCGATTCCGGTGGTCAACAGCGTTGCTGCGCAACCGATCAACACTGCGATAGTGACGACCGAGGTGCGGACGGGGTGCCTCGACACAGCGGCGGCGACGGAGAACCAGGCGCCCGAGGTGGACGTATCCTTGTCGTCGGCCTTGGGGACGAACGGCCAGAACAGTTTCGGTCCGCACAGGGCGAGCAGCGGGGGAAGCACGACGAGCACGAACAAGGCCGCCACGACGAGCCCGGCGGCAGCCAGTGCGCCGAGACTGCGGGTGCTCGGAAGGATTGCGAGCAGAAGCGTCAGGAGTGCCAGTACGACGGTGGCGTTGCTGGCGAGGATGGCCGGGCCTGCGTGCCGGACGGCGTGGGCGAGGGCAGTTC
>NZ_JBAWFH010000074.1:0-8684 GCF_049591685.1 Rhodococcus sp. (in: high G+C Gram-positive bacteria)
ACGCCCGGATGGCCTGCCGTTCGGAACCCGCGGGGCCGGCCGAACAGCGGAAGAGAATGTGCGCGAACGAGTCGGCATGTACGCCGGATCCTGTGAACCGCCCACGCTCGACGCGGGGGCGGAACGACGACCATCCATCTGGGCACACCGTCGCCGGGTACCTCGAGCAGTCCACCCGCAGGCTCGGGCGAGCAGCCCTCGAGCACCTGCGCAGTCGGACCTCGTGACTGTTGACAGCCGCGCGGTTCGACCTTCGACCTTGCTCCGGGCGGGGTTTACCTAGCCATCCCAGTCACCTGGGATGCTGGTGCGCTCTTACCGCACCGTTTCACCCTGACCCGCCGAACACGCCTGCCCGAAGGAAAGCGTAGTCCGCGGGCGGTCTGTTTTCTGTGGCACTGTCCCGCGAGTCACCTCGGGTTGCCGTTAGCAACCGCCCTGCTCTGTGGAGTCCGGACTTTCCTCGGCTCGAAGCTTGGCGGAAGGGCTCCACCAGTTCTTCGTGCCGCAGCCGTCCAACCGACTCGTTCGCAGTAGCAGACTCTACTGTGTCGCCGCGCCGAACTACAGTGCACGTCATGGATCAGGTCGTTCTGCTGCGCGGTATCAACGTCGGCGGAATCAACATCCCGATGGCGGACCTTCGGAAGACGTTGATGTCGGCGGGCTTCGAGGATGTGCGCACTGTCCTCGCTACCGGAAACGTGTTGCTGAAGTCCTCGATCGACCTCGCCGAGTCGAAGGCGTCGATCGAACGCACCCTGTCCGAGACGTTCGGGTACGAGGCCTGGGTCATCGTCATGGACGAGTCGACACTGCGTTCCGTTGTTGCGGCCTACCCGTTCGATTCAGCGCGCGACGGTTGGCATCCGTACGTCGTCTTCGGAAGCGACGCCGGGCACCTCGCCGAACTGGTTGCCGTCTCCGACCGGCTCGACCCAGCCGTCGAGCAGGTCGCAGCGGGTGACGGCGTCGTGTACTGGGAGGTGGTCAAGGGCAGCACGACCTCGAGCGCCGTCGGAAAGTTGACGGCCAAGCCCAGGTACAAACCAACCATCACCACCAGGAACCTGCGCACGCTCGTCAAGATGCTCGCGTGAGCACCGCCGTCGGCCCCTTCACCGCCCTCGGACCCTTCACAGCCTTCGGACCCGTCGCCGCTGCAGCCCTCGTTGCCGCGGTACTCGTCTTCGCGATCGTTCGCCCGAGGGGTCTGTCGGAGGTGTGGGTGGCGGGCCCCGCTGCGGTCATCGCGCTCGGTGCCGGTCTGGTCACTGTCGACGCAGCCCGAGAGCAGGTGCTCGACCTGCTACCGACGGTCGTCTTCCTGGCGTTCATTCTCGTGTTGGCACATCTGGCCGACGTCTTCGGTGTGTTCACCTGGGTCGACTCGGTCATGAGTCGGTCGGCGAAGGGAAGTCCGCATCGATTGCTCGTGTCGGTGTTCGGTGCGGCAGCAGTCACCACCGCAGTGCTGAGCCTCGATGCGACGGTGGTGCTGCTGACCCCCGCTGTCATCGGTGCCGCCCGGGCCCTTCGCTTGTCCGCACGTCCACACAGCTATGCCACGGCGCACCTGTCCAATTCGGCGTCCACCCTGCTTCCGGTGTCCAACTTGACGAATCTGTTGGCCTTCGGCGCCACCGGGCTGACCTTTGTGCACTTCGCGGCGCTGATGACGTTGCCGTGGATCGTGTCGATCTTGATCGAGCTGGCCGTGTTCTGGTTCTTCTTTCGCGGTCAACTGGCCGCCACGCACACCGACGCGCCTGCCGCCCCGAGAGTCGACGCTCCGGTGGGAACACTCGTCGTTCTCGGCGCAACGCTGGTGGGGTTCGCGGTCGCCGGGTTCTTTCACGTAGAGCCGTTCTGGGTGGCGATGGCCGGCTCGCTCGTCCTGGCGGTGCCCGCGCTCGGGGAAGGCCGAACCGACGCCCGCCGTGTTCTGCGCGCAGCCGATCTCCTGTTCTGCGCCTTCGTTCTCCTGCTGGGCGTCGTCGTCGAAGCAGTCACATCAGGGCCGATCGGCGAGTGGTTGAGCGGCATCCTGCCGACGAATACCTCGTTCGGCGGCCTGCTGGTCATGGCGGCGATCGCGGCGGCGGCGTCGAACGTCGTCAACAATCTTCCTGCCACCCTCGTGCTTCTCGCGGCGCTCGGCCCGGCGGCGCCACCCGGATTACTCCTCGCGATGGTCATCGGCGTCAACTTGGGGCCGAACCTGACCTACGTCGGTTCGCTCGCCACCATGCTGTGGCGGCGCGTCGCGGCACGCTACGAAGAACCTGTCACGATCGGTACGTTCACAGCACTCGGGGTGATCACGACGCCGTTGACGATCCTCGGATCCGTCGCCGCCCTGTGGATCTCGCTACGGGTTCAGATATGACGTGTTGTTCACGAGCCGAACCGATGCCCCGCCGTCCGGATAGAACTCGGCGCTGCTGAGGGACGCGAGATCCAGATGGAGCCGGAACAGTATGGACGGGCCCACATCGAGCGCGAGCTGCAGCAGCATCTTGATCGGAGTCACATGCGTGACCACGACCACCGTGGATCCTGCGTGCGTCGCGACCAATGCGTCACGGGCTGCCTTCACACGCTCGAACACCACATCGAAGCTTTCGCCGCCCGGCGCAGACACCGAGGTGTCGCCGAGCCAACGTTGATGGACGTCCGGAAACTGCGTGGAAGCTTCCTTGAATGTCAGACCCTCCCAGGCGCCGAAATCCGTCTCGGTCAGCTCGTCGAGTGTCGACACCTCGAGCCCGACGCGCTGCGCCAGGGCGCCTGCGGTCTGCTGCGCTCGGTCCAGGGGCGACGACACGATGGCAGCGATGTCGGTGCGTTCGGCCAGATGCGCCGCGGCTGCGGTTGCCTGACGTCGACCCAGTTCGGTCAGCGAGGGGTTACCGCGGCCCGAGTACCGCCTGTCCACCGACAGCGGCGTTTGACCGTGCCGCAGCAGAAGCAGACGCGTGGGCTCGCCGACCGCGCCGGTCCACCCCGGTGCTGCGGGCTTCTCGGGTGACTGCGTTGCTGGGGCAGAGGCCGGCGCAGGCGCTGGAGCAGCCTCGAGCTCGTCACCGTTCGCCGCCGCATCCATTGCTTCGTTGGCCAACCGGTCGGCGTGCGAGTTCTGCGCTCGCGGAATCCAGGTGAAGGTGACGCGGTCGAAGCCGCGCGCGAGCCCGGACGCCTCTCGATGGAGAGGAATCATGTCGGGGTGCTTGACCTTCCACCGGCCGGACATCTGCTCGACGACGAGTTTGGAGTCCATCCGTACCTCGACCTCGCGGGCACCGACCTCTCCCGCAGCAGTGAGACCAGCGATGAGACCGCGGTATTCGGCAACGTTGTTGGTGGCCACGCCCAACGCGAGACGTCGCTCGGCGAGTACGTCGGTGCGGTCCGCGGAGAGCACGACGGCTCCGTAACCGGCAGGCCCGGGGTTGCCGCGCGAGCCACCGTCGGCCTCGACGACAACCCGCGGGGATGCCGAGGTCACAGACCGGACTCCTTGGTACGCACCAGAATGGCGTTGCACTCGGAGCACCGCACCAAGGCGTCGGCCGGCTTGGCCGCGATGCGGGAGATCTCGCCTCGGTCGAGTTCGATCCGGCAAGCGCCGCATCGACGGGCCTGCAGCAGCGCAGCGCCACGGCCGGTCAAGGCACGCTGCTTCTCGTACATGGCCATGAGGTCTTCGGGAAACGTTGCCGCGAGCTCTGCCCTTCGCTTCGTCGCCCGCTGCTCGGCGGCGTCGACATCGGCGAGTGCATCGTCGCGTCGTCGCTGAGCGTCGACGAGCTCGTCTTCGATCTGAGTGAGCTGAGCGCCTGCATGGTTGTAGTCGGTCTCGGACGCCTCGCGCTGCTCCATCACTTCGAGCAGTTCTTCCTCGAGGATGCCCTGGCGGCGTTCCAGGCTGGACAGCTCGTGCTGGAGTTCCGACATCTGCTTGGCCGCGACCGTTCCGCCTGCCAGCAGCGTTCGATCGCGCTCCTCGCGCTGACGGACCGCGTCGACCTCGCCTTCGAGCTTCTTGATGTCGCGGTCGAGGTCGTCCATCGCGATCTGCACGGTGACGGCAGCGTCTTTGCGTGCGATGCGCTCGGCGTCCAGCTTCTCGTACTCGGCCTGCTCGGGAAGGCTCTTACGACGGTGTGCGATCTGCGTCAGCTCGGTGTCCACTGCGGCCAGTTCGAGAAGTGAGGCCTGCACTCGGGGGTCGACATTCACGCGTGATGACTCCTGCGACTATGGAAGTTGATTCGGTCGAGCCTACCGGCTGACGCCGACTCCGGAGACCGACCCGACGGTCCACGGGTCGGTCCGCTTGTCGCTGACGCGGCTCGTCCATCCGGGTGTGTGCCCGAATTCGGCGTCGACCACCGCTCGGGCCTGTGCGCACCACGGCCATTCGGACGCCCAGTGCGCGACGTCGATCACGGCGGGCCCGCCTCGCCGCAGGTGTTCGTCGACGGGGTGATGTCGCAGGTCGGAGGTGACGAACACGTCGGCGCCGAGTGGTCCGACCGCGTCCAGGAACGAGTCGCCGGCTCCGCCGCAGAGTGCGACCGTCGATACCACGGCGTCGGGGTCTCCGGCAGCGCGGACGCCCCACACGGTGTCGGGTAGTGCGGCACGAACCCGTTGGGTGAACTCTCGCAACGTGGTCGGGGCGTCCAGTGTCCCGATGCGTCCGAGCCCTGTCGCCGTGGGTAGCCGCGCTTCCTCGAACACGTCGAACGCGGGCTCCTCGTACGGATGAGCTGCGAGAAGGGCCGCGCGGATTGCGCTGCGTGCGGATGCCGGGGCGACCACTTCGACGCGATCCTCTTCGAGACGTTCGACGGTTCCGACGCTGCCGATGGTCGGGTCGGCGCCGGCCTCGGGGAGGAATTGTCCGGTACCTCGGACGCCCCAGCTGCAGTCTCGGTAGTCCCCGAGCGAGCCTGCCCCGGCGTCGAAGAGGGCCCGTCGAACCATCTCGGTGTCGGTCGTCGGAACAAACACGACCCACTTGTCCGTCCGGGGCGCGTCGATGGGTTCGATCGGGCGCGTCGCGGTGACGCCGAGCAACGACGCGAGAGCGTCGGACACCCCGGGATTCGCGCTGTCGGCGTTGGTGTGGGCGGTGAACAGTGCACACCCGGCTTTGACCAGGCGGTGGATCAGCGCGCCCTTCGGGGTGTTCGCTGCCACGGTATCGACACCTCGGAGCAGCAGTGGGTGATGCACGACGAGCAGGTTCGCCCCCGTCGCGATGGCGTCGTCGACGACGTCAGCGGTGGCGTCCACGGCGTACACGACCGAGCGCACCGGGTCGGCCGGATCGCCGCACACCAGTCCGACCGAATCCCAGCTCTCGGCGAGCCGCGGCGGGTAAGCGACGTCGAGAACTGCGACGATGTCGGCGAGCGACACCTGGAGTTCGGACTGGCTGTGTTCGGTCACGGTTTCCTCTTCGACGGCGCGGTGGGAACGCCGACGCGGCTCAACGCGTCGACGAGCAGGTCCACCTGGTTCGGACTTCGGACGGCGACGCGCAGATGGTCCGGCGCAAGCCCCGGGAAGGTGTCGCAGCGACGCACCGCGACACCCTCGGCTCGTAGTCGGAGACGTACACCTTCGGCGTCGGGAACCTGCAGGAGCAGAAAGGGTGCAGCTGCCGGCGTGCACACGTCGATGCCGATGCTCTGCAATCGCGTGATCATCGCGTCACGGTTCACTGCGATCTCGCGTGCTTTTCGCTCGGCGATCGCGACAGCGTCGGGTTCGCTGCATGCCGTGATCGCCTCGATCTGCAGACTTCCCACCGGCCAGTGCGCGCGTCCCCGAGTGAGTTCGTGCAGCACGTCCGGGTGCCCCAGTGCATAACCGCAGCGCAGGCCCGCCAGCGCCCACGTCTTGGTCAAGCTACGCAGCACCAATACGTCGGCAGCGGATACGTCGGCCACGGATTCGGGCTCCCCCGGAACCGCGTCCGCGAACGCCTCGTCGACGACGAGCAGTCGACCGGGGCGACGCAGCGCGAGAATCGCTTCGCGGTCGTGCAGTACCGAGGTCGGGTTCGTCGGGTTTCCCACCACCACGAGATCAGCTTCGTCCGGCACCGAGGTCGGGTCGAGGCGGTACGGCGCCGGCAGCAGCACCTGCGTCACCCCCACGCCTGCCTCGCGCAGTGCGAGTTCGGGCTCGGTGAACGACGGGTGGATCACGGCTGCCGAGCGCGGCCGTAATCGGGGAAGCATCGCGAATCCTTCGGCGCCGCCGGCCAACAGCAGCACCTCGTCGGGCGTCCGGCCGTGTCTTCGCGCTACGACCTCCCGAGCCCGACGGTCCGCCGACGCGCTCGGATACCCGCCGAGGGAATCGAGCCCGGCTGCCAGCCTTTCCCGCAGCCACGCGGGGGGTGCGTCACCCTGCACGTTGACGGCGAAATCGACGAGCCCGTCGCCCACTTCGGCGTCGCCGTGATGGCGAAGACGCGACAGTGAATCCAATTCGGTGGGTCCAGTCATTGCCGACGAGCGTAGTCTCCGCCGTCACCGATAGGGTCTTTGTCATGACAAACCCAGACGCAACGCGCGCCACGGTGGTTCTGTTCGATCTGGACGGCACGCTCACCGATTCGGCGCCGGGCATCCTCGCGGGCTTCCGGCACGCATTGGCTACCGTCGGGGCACCCCCACCGACCGAGGATCGGTGCGCACGCGTCATCGGTCCTCCGATGATCGACACGTTCCGTTCGATGGGATTGGCCGAGGACGTGGCGCAGGCTGCGATCCGTGCATACTTCGAGCGGTACGACGCCACCGGGTGGGCCGAGAACTCGGTCTTCGACGGCATCGAACCGGTGCTGAAGAACCTGAAGAGCCGTGGTGTCAGGCTGGGGGTGGCGACCTCGAAGTCGGAGCGTTTCGCCCACCGCATTCTCGACCACTTCGGCTTGTCCGAGTTTTTCGAGTTCATCGGCGGTGCCAGCAACGACGGTGTCAGGCGCGCGAAGCCGGACGTCATCGCACATTCCCTGCGCAACCTCGGTGTCATTCCCCGAGAACTGCACGACGGCGGAACGAACGGGGTGCTGATGGTGGGCGATCGTGATCACGACGTCCACGGCGCGGCCCGCTTCGGAATTCCTGCCGTCTATGTCGACTGGGGTTACGGGCTTGCCGGCGAGAACGACGACGCCGCCTTCGCAGTGGGCACCATGGCCGAGCTCGATCGGGTGCTTCGTGACAACACGCGCTGACAACAGAGTGCACGTCACCGTGGTCTGTACTGGCAACATCTGCCGGTCCCCGATGGCGGAGAAGGTGCTCGCCCAACACTTCCACGTAGCAGGCCTCGATGTGTCGGTCGCCGACCCGTACTACCCGTCCGACGACAGCTTCACCGAGGTGCGCGAACAGATCGAGTCGGCGATGCAAGGTCTCGTCCGGTGGATCGAGAATCGGGTTCGGTGACAAGCCCGAGTACGCCGTTTTCGATGAGCCGCTACCGTAGATGACGTGCGAAGGCTGAGATTTTTGCTGCGTCCGGGTTGGTTGGCGTTGGCGGCCGTCGTGGCACTGTTCGCGTATCTGTGTTTTTCGGTGCTCGCGCCGTGGCAGCTCGGCAAGAACACCGAGACGTCGCAACGCAACGAGCTGATCAACGCCTCGGTCGAAGCCGACCCGGTCGCCATCACGGAGTTGTCGAACGAGGCCGGGTTCGACCCGGAAGACGAGTGGCGGCGCGTCGTCGCAACAGGTAGGTACCTCCCTGACCGAGAGGCCCTTGTTCGGCTGCGAAGTATTCAAGAAAAGCCGGCTTACGAGGTCATCACGCCGTTCCAGCTCGACGACGGTCGCACGATTTTGGTCAACCGCGGCTACGTTCTGCCGGTGCGGGGCACGGAACCGCCGCCCATCGAAGCGGCGCCGTCGAGCGAGGTCACCCTCGATGCTCGGCTGCGGCGGTCGGAGGGCACGTCCCGTGAGCCGATCGTCGAAGCCGGCCAATTGCAGGTCTACAACATCGCGCCGGCGCAGATCGGACCGGCGGTCGGGGTCGACGCACTCGACGGCTACCTACAACTCGCCGAGGGTCAACCCGGTGGGCTGGGCGTCATCGCTTTACCGCAGACGGACTCCGGACCGTACCTGTCGTATGGATTGCAGTGGCTGGCGTTCGGCATCATGGCACCGCTGGGTCTCGCGTACTTCGTGCGAGCGGAGTTGCGCGAGCGACGCAAGAGCAAGCAGCAGGACATTGCTCGTGAGCCGTCGACCGACGCCCCCGGGGTAGGTCGACTCTCCGACGAATTCCGAGCGTCCGACCGATCACGCACCACCGAAACCCGCACCACCGAACCCGGTACCACCCAACCCGGTACCACCAAACCCCCGGCCGACGAGTTCCGATTGCCGACGCGCAAGGAGCGCGCGAAGGCCCGAAAGGGGTCAGCGCCGCGTACGGCGAACGATGTTCGTCTGGCCGAGCGCTACGGCAAGAATCGCTGACACCGCGACGGCCGATACCTGCACGATCGTCGACAGTCTCGCTGCACGTTGCAGGTCCGACGGCGTCGGGCTGCGCCCGTTCCCGAGAGTCGGCCTGATTTCGACCCCGTGGGCGTATTCGGTCCGACCCCCCAGGCTCAGACCGAGTGCACCTGCGGCGGTGGCCTCGGC
>NZ_JBAWFH010000075.1:0-5914 GCF_049591685.1 Rhodococcus sp. (in: high G+C Gram-positive bacteria)
AGTGGTCGTCGAGGAGCGAAGCTAGAAGTGGTCGTCGAGGAGCGAAGCTAGAAGTGGTCGTCGAGGAGCGAAGCTAGAAGTTGCTTTCGAGGAGTGCAGCTAGGATTTACAGAATGCACTTTGCCAAGGGACACGGAACGCAGAACGACTTCGTGGTTCTGCCCGATCCCGAGGTGCAGATCGAACTGCTTCGCCCGCGTGTCGCTGCGCTCTGCGACCGACGCCGCGGACTGGGCGCCGACGGGGTGCTGCGAGTCGCGCGGGCGGGAGCACTGCGTGATGCCGGGGTGCTCGACCGCCTGCCGATCGGGGTGGGGGCGGGCGACTGGTTCATGGACTACCGCAACGGTGACGGCAGCATCGCAGAGATGTGCGGCAACGGCGTCCGAGTGTTCGCTCACTACCTACGGGCAACCGGGCTCGAAAGCAACGATCGTTTCGTCGTCGGGTCCCGCGCCGGCGCGCGTCCCGTAATCGTGCATTCCTTCGACTCCACGGTCGCCGACGTCACCGTCGACATGGGTGATGTGCACTTGATGGGTAGCAGCAGCGCCGAACTGGCGGGCAGAACCTTCGAGGGAATCGGCATCGACGTCGGCAACCCGCACCTCGCATGCGTCGACGACGCCGCCGACATCGATTCGCTCAGGGCCCTGGATCTCACGTCGACGCCCAGGCTCGACAACGATTTTTTCCGAGCAGGCGCCAACGTCGAGATTCTGACGAGAATGCGCTTCGGCCGCGTCGACATGCGCGTGCATGAACGGGGAGTGGGTGAAACACGGTCTTGCGGCACCGGAACGGTCGCGGCGGCGGCCGCGGCCCTGTCATACGAAGGCCTCGATTCCGGACAGGTGGTGGTCGGCGTACCCGGCGGCGAGGTGACGGTGACGATCGAGGATTCCGCAGCCACGTTGAGGGGACCGTCGGTGCTCTTGGCCACCGGCGTCATCGACGACACCTGGTGGCGCGAACTCGCCTGAACCGACCCCGCCGAGGGCCCTCCACCAGGAAACCCGGGTGCGTGCGCTGGGAATTTCATGGATCATGGAGAGCGTTGCAACACGCAGCAGGAACAACACAGCGAGTATGTCCGATGCACTCTGCATCCCAGGCAGCTCACCCGAACTAAGGATCGACAAAATAACGGACACAGAACACCAGGACACGAACACCGGGTCTGCCTGGACGCGAGAAGAATCCGACGCCTGGGCCAGGCGCATCGCTCGTTCCTCCCTCCCGGCGGACGGAACGTCTGCGGGTGAGAGTTCGCCGTCTTCGGGCGACATGCAGCTCGAAGAACGTACGGCTCTACGCCGCGTGGCAGGGCTGTCGACCGAGCTCGCCGACGTCACCGAGGTCGAATACCGTCAGCTCCGACTCGAGCGAGTAGTTCTCGTCGGGGTATGGACGACGGGTACCGCGGCGCAGATCGAGAGCAGCATGGCAGAACTCGCTGCGCTGGCAGAGACAGCCGGTTCGGAGGTTCTCGATGCACTCGTGCAGCGTCGGGACAAGCCCGATTCGGCCACGTACATCGGTTCGGGCAAAGCGCACGAACTGCGCGACGTGGTGCTCTCGACCGGCGCGGACACGGTGATCTGCGACGGTGAGCTGACCCCCGCGCAGCTCAACGCGCTGGAGAAGGTCGTCAAGGTCAAGGTCATCGACCGCACGGCGTTGATTCTCGACATCTTCGCCCAGCACGCGACGTCTCGCGAGGGCAAGGCGCAGGTCGCTTTCGCGCAGATGGAGTATATGCTTCCTCGGCTCCGCGGCTGGGGTGAGTCCATGTCCAGGCAGGCCGGTGGCCGCGCGGGCAGCAACGGCGGCGTGGGTCTACGTGGTCCCGGTGAGACGAAGATCGAGACCGACCGCCGACGCATCCGCGAGCGGATGGCCAAACTCCGCCGCGAGATCAAGGGCATGAAGCAGGCCCGCGACACCAAGCGTGAGCGTCGACTGACGAGCACCGTGCCGTCCATCGCCATCGTCGGTTACACCAACGCGGGCAAGTCTTCGCTGCTCAACGCTCTCACCGGGTCCGGTGTGCTCGTCCAGAACGCTTTGTTCGCCACGTTGGATCCGACATCGCGAAAGTCGACGCTCGAAGACGGCCGCGCGATCGTGCTCACCGACACAGTCGGTTTCGTGCGGCATCTGCCGACGCAGCTCGTCGAGGCCTTCCGATCCACGCTGGAGGAAGTGACCGACGCCGACCTGCTGCTGCATGTCGTCGACGGTTCCGATCCGCTGCCCGTGGATCAGATCAAGGCCGTGCGCGAGGTCATCGTCGACGTCGTCAGGGAGCGTGAAGCCGCAATGCCTCCCGAGCTGATCGTCGTCAACAAGATCGATGCAGCCGACCCTGTCCAGTTGACGCAGTTGCGTGGCCTGTTGCCGGGTGCGCGGTTCGTGTCCGCGCGTACCGGGGAAGGCATCGACGAACTCCGCGATTACCTCGGTGAGATCCTTGCGTGGCCGGAATCCGAGGTCGACGTCCTCGTTCCGTACACGCGCGGTGATCTGGTTGCGCGGATACACACCGAGGGACGGATCACGAAGTCCTCGCACGAGGCCGACGGAACACGAGTCGAGGCACGGGTGCCCACTGCTCTCGCCGCGGTGTTGACCGACTTCGCATTCGACACCGTCACTGCCTGACGCGGGTGCGCCGCACAGCTTTGGTCGTTCCGGCTGCGTTCGGGGCGCTGATATTGGCCGCAGCGCCCGCCATGGCCGAGCCCGAGGTACGACAGTTCGCCGCGTACTGCACACCGTCCGACCCGGAATTGGCAGAGTTGTCGGGACTCGCCGAGGTCGACGGCGTGCTGTACGCAGTCGGTGACAGCGGCACCGATCATCGGGTCGCGGTGCTCGACGCGTCCTGCACGGTCGATCGTTGGATCGACGTACCCGTCGATCCCTACGACGTCGAGGACCTCGGGTCGTACGGGGGTGATCTCTGGTTGTCCGACACCGGGGACAATCGGCGCACGCGCGAGACCGTCGCCTTGACGCGCATGGACCCATCCACCGGTGCGGGAGAACTTCACCGTCTTGTCTACCCCGATGGCCCGCACGACGCCGAGACCCTGTTGATCTCGTCGGACGGTCGGCCCGTTGTCGTGACCAAAGAACCGTCGGGCGTGAGCGGAATCTACGTCCCGGAAGGCGACACGAGGGTCGACGAACTGGCGTCGCCGGGGCCGACATCGCTGAAGAAAGTCGGCGAAGTGGCCTTCGCGCGAACGACCACGCCGGGCGGGCCGCCGTTCATCACGGGTTCTGTTCTCGCCACGGGCGGCGCCGTCAGCTCCGATGGGTCCGTCGCCGCTGTGCGGACGTATACCGACGTGTATCTGTTCCCGGTCGTCGATGGGGATGTTGCCGCGGCGCTGACCGCCGAGCCCGTCGTGATTGCAGCCCCGGCACGCCCCCAGGGTGAAGCCGTGGCCTTCACTGCCGACGGGGCTCTTCTTCTCGCGTCGGAATCAGCGGGTGGTCCGCTGCCGCCGATCGATCAGCTGGCCGGCGCGGTGTTCTCCGTGCAACCGCAACAGCAACCGGCGACGGAATCGACCGGTGCACCATCGTCGCCCGGAGGCCGATGGTCGTTCGGTGCGATTGCCGTCGCCGGTGTACTCGCAGTGGTATCGGTCGTCTACGCGTTCGGGCTGGCCGGGCGGCGTAGCTGATCGGAATGTTTCAGGCGTCGAGATCGGACGCGACGAGCGCTGCGATCTTGTCCAGCGTTGCCTGATCCTCGCTTTCGACGGTCACCTCGGTGCCCTTGGTAGCTCCGAGCGTCATGATCATCAGGGCTGATCCGGCGTCCACCGGTTCCTGGTCTTCCACCGCGAGGGTGACGTCGATGCCGGAGTCGGCGACTGCCTCTGCGATGAGTGCAGCGGGGCGTGCGTGCAGGCCGATGGCGGATCCGACGGTGACTGTGGTGCTGGGCATTGAAATTTCTCCTCGTTCGGTGGGTTCGGTTCGGTGGAGCGGTGACGAGATCAGACGTGTACTGCGTCGGGGTCGAGAACGGAATCGGCCGGTGCGTCCTTCGGCTTGGTGAATTGCTTTGCCATGATCACGAGGAACGCGGACACGATGGTTCCGATGGCCAGGGCCACGACGAACCAGAGCAGCTGGCCGATGGCGAAGAAGACGAAGATTCCGCCGTGAGGTGCGCTCAGGGTGACGTCGGTGGCCATCACGAGGGCACCGGTTACTGCGCCGCCCGCCATCATCGACGGGATGACCCGCAGCGGATCGGCCGCCGCGAATGGAATTGCGCCTTCGGAGATGAATGCTGCTCCGAGGAACCAGGCCGCCTTTCCGTTTTCGCGTTCGGCTTCGGTGAACAGGGTGGAGCGAACAGCGGAAGCCAGCGCCATCGCCAGCGGAGGCACCATGCCGGCGGCCATGACCGCAGCCATGACGCGGAGTGAAGCGACGTCGGTGACGGACAAGCCTGCGGTGGCGAACGCGTAGGCGGCCTTGTTGACCGGCCCGCCGAGGTCGAAGCACATCATGAGGCCGAGGATGACGCCCAGGATGATGATGGAGCTTCCGCTGAGTCCGTTGAGCCAGTTGGTGAGTCCACTGGTGATGGCCGCGAGTGGCTTGCCGAGGACGAGGAACATGATTCCGCCGACGATGAGCGTCGCGAACAGCGGGATGATGACGACGGGCATGAGCCCGCGCAGAACCGTCGGGATCTTCCACTTGCTGATCCACAGCGCTACGAAGCCGGCGATCAAGCCGCCGACGAGACCTCCGATGAAGCCCGCGCCTACGAGAACGGCGACCGCGCCGGCGGTGAAACCTGGTGCAAGACCCGGTCTGTCGGCAATCGCATAGGAGATGTAGCCGGCCAGCGCCGGTACCAGGAAGCTGAACGACAGCGCACCGATCTGGAACAGCACTGCGCCGAGATAGGTGGCCAATCCGCCGTCCGGAAGCGACGTCAGCGAATTGTTGATGACTATCTCTTCGGCGTTGTCCGAGATCTCGTATCCGCCGAGCAAGAAGCCGAGTGCGATGAGCAAGCCGCCGGCCGCGACGAACGGAATCATATAGCTGACGCCGGTCAGCAAGATCTGTCGGATCCGGGTACCCCAGCCCAATTCGCCTGTGCTGCTGTCGCTTCCGCCCGATGTCACTGCGGTACCCGATACGCGGGCGGCGTCGGGATCGCCCGCGGCACGAAGCGCTTCGGTGACCATGACATCGGGTTCGTTGATTGCACGCTTGACGCCGGAGGAGATGACGGGCTTGCCTGCGAATCGTTCCTTGCCCTTGACACCGACGTCGGTGGCGAAGATGACTGCCTCGGCGCTCGCAATGAGCTGGGGATCGAGAGGAGTGCTGCCGCTCGAGCCCTGCGTTTCGACATGCACCGTCACGCCCGCACGATCACCGGCGGCCACGAGGGAATCCGCTGCCATGTAGGTGTGCGCGATGCCTGTGGGGCATGCGGTGACGGCGACGATGTGCTTGGGCGCCGTGTCCGCCGGAGCCGTCGTGACCGCAGGAGCGTCGTTGTCGGGTGCAGAGTGTTTCGGGGTGCCCGCCGTCACGGGTGCGGCGGGCGTCTTCTTCGGTGCCGGGTTGACGACGGCGTCGACGAGCGCAACCACCTCGGCGGCGCCGGCAGCTTCCCGCAGCGAGGCGACGAACTCGGGCTTGACGAGCGCGCGAGCGAGCGAGGACAGCAACTTCATGTGTGCCGAACCGGCGCCCGCCGGAGCTGCGATCAGGAAGACCAGGTCGGCAGGGCCGTCGGGAGCGCCGAAGTCGACCTTCGGGTTCAGCCGCGCGAAGCCCAGTGATGCCGAGTTGACGGCGTCGGCGCGGCAGTGGGGGATGGCGATACCGCCGGGCAGACCCGTGGCGGACTGTGCTTCGC
>NZ_JBAWFH010000076.1:0-2346 GCF_049591685.1 Rhodococcus sp. (in: high G+C Gram-positive bacteria)
ACCGAATCGAAGCGTTCATCGCAGGCGAACCCGCGGTCGTTGCGCCCGTCGGAGCCGACATCGGCCGGCTTCGGACGGCCGACGATGCAGCAGGTCGTTACGTTGCGCACGTGGGTTCGGCGCTTCCGCACCGTCTCGACGGGCTCACGGTGGTCGTCGATTGTGCACACGGGGCGGCGTCGGTGGTCGGTCCTGCCGTCTACTCGGCAGCCGGTGCGACGGTCATCGCGATCAACGCCGAGCCGGACGGGTTGAACATCAACGAGGACTGCGGATCGACCCACATGGAGGACCTGCAGAAGGCCGTCGTCGAGCACGGCGCCGATCTGGGAATCGCTCACGACGGCGACGCCGACAGATGCCTGGCTGTCGACTCATCGGGCGGGGTGATCGACGGTGATGCCATCATGGCCGTGCTCGCGGTCGCGATGAAGGAGTCGGGCGAACTCACCGCAGACACACTCGTCGCCACGGTGATGAGCAATCTCGGGCTCCACATTGCGATGCGTGAGGCAGGCATCGCGTTGCGCACAGCGGCCGTGGGGGATCGTTACGTCCTCGAAGAGCTTCGCGCGGGTGGTTACGCCCTGGGCGGGGAGCAGAGTGGGCACGTGGTGGTACCGCGGTTCGGAACCACAGGAGACGGCGTCCTGACGGCGCTGCTCGTCATGGGTCGAATGGCGGCCACGGGCCGATCGCTGGCCGATCTGGCGTCGGTGATGACCACGTTGCCGCAGGTGTTGATCAACGTCAAGGTGTCCGACAAGGCCGCCGTTGCCGTTGATCCGTCGGTCCTCGCGGGCGTGGCAGAGGTCGAACGCATGCTCGGTGACAGTGGTCGGGTTCTGTTGCGACCCAGTGGAACCGAGCAGTTGGTGCGTGTGATGGTCGAAGCCGCCGAACCCGACGTCGCCCGCCGGCTCGCCGACGATCTGGCGAGCCGGGTCGGGCTGGTCTGACCGGATCAGGCGGTCAGATTGCGTAACGCCGTGAGCTGTGCAACGCGACCCGCTGTGTTCTCGGCCAACGGGGCTACGTTGAGTGTGGTGACGCCGGCCTCCGCGAAGGCGGCAACACGCTCCTTGACGTAGCTTTCCGGGCCGATGAGGTTGACGGCCCTGACCAGCTCGTCAGGTACGGCGGCGGCAGCCTCTTCCTTTTTGCCTGCCAGGTACAGGTCCTGAATCTTCTCGGCCTCGGCCTCGTAGCCGTAGCGCTGGGCGAGGTCGTTGTAGAAGTTCTTGCCCTTTGCGCCCATGCCGCCGATGTAGAGCGCGAGGTGCGGCTTGACCCAGGGTAAATACTTCTCGGCGTCGTCACCGATGGCCAGCGTCGGACTCGCGAACACCTGCAACTCGCCGAGCGACGCATCGCGCTTGGCCTTGCCTGCGGCCAGGGCGTCGCCCCATACCTGCTCGGCCTTCTCCGGGAAGTAGAAGATGGGCTGCCAGCCTTCGGCGATCTCGGCCGTCAACTCGACGTTCTTCGGTCCGAGTGCCGCGACGACAACCGGAATGCGCTCGCGCACAGGGTGATTGATCAACTTCAGTGGCTTGCCGAGGCCGGTGCCCTGTTCTGCGGGTAGCGGAATCTGGTAATGCTTGCCCTGGTGCTGAACCTTCTCGCGCCGCCACACCTGGCGGCAGATCTCGATCACTTCGCGGGTGCGGGCGATCGGAGCGTCGTACTTGACGCCATGGAACCCCTCGACGACCTGCGGTCCCGATGCGCCGAGGCCGAGTACGAAGCGGCCGTCGGAGACGTAGTCGAGACCAGCGGCGGTCATCGCGGTGAGCGACGGCGTGCGCGTGTAGATCTGGAAGATGCCCGACGCGATCTTGATGGTCGACGTCTTTGCCGCAAGGTATCCGAGCTGACTGACAGCATCGAACGAGTAGGCCTCGGGGACGAAGATGATGTCGAGTCCCGCCTTCTCGAGTTCTGCCACCTCTGCGACCGTCTCGTTGAATCCGCCCGAATAGTTCAACATGGTTCCGATGTGCATGAGACTCCTCGCAGGTGAGCTGACTTGGTGAAACCTGTTTCAGTCTCGGACGTTACCTGCTGCGCCCGGAACCGTTCGAACGTGGGCTACGTCAGATATGGCAGGGGTTCATCCGGCCTCGTCGGTTCTTTCGTGGGGTGGCCTGAGTGGATATCGATATCGAGGCGGTTGCCGCCGTCGCGGTCGGGTTCGACAATTCTGCGGCGACGGTGACGAACGTGGCCGATTCGCTGCGTGGTTCGACATTCGGTCCCGAGAACGCCGGGCGCTGCTACCGCGATGTCGGCGCTCGTATCGCGGCCGGCTACGCGAACGCACAACCAGCACTGCGCGGATGGGGA
>NZ_JBAWFH010000077.1:0-9474 GCF_049591685.1 Rhodococcus sp. (in: high G+C Gram-positive bacteria)
GTGTCGACCGGGTCGATCAACACCACGGCGTCTGTGCCGCTGAGTGTCTCGCGCAGGACGGCGGCGCTGACCGATCGTGGGATGTCGGTGACGAGGGTGGGTCCGTTGGCGATGTGGGTTGGCAGCCCGGCCAACGCGGTGCCGTCACCATCGAGGTCGCGCCATGTCATGACCGACGGCTCCGAAATCGGGACGGCAGAAGCGGCGTCGACCGTGAACACAGCGTCGAAGCGGTACCTGGTGAGCTCCGAATCGTCGCGCAGACTCTTGGCGTAGGTGAGCACCGAAACCTCGCGACCGGACGCGGAGGCGATCGATGCCAGCGTCGACGGGTCGACGAGCAGTTCACTGTCCGCGGCGGCCCGTCGGGCGACTCGCTCGTCGAGGGTGGCCGGGTCGCCGTCCGGATTCTTGGCTGTTTCGGCCCAGTGGGCGAAGTCGAGCAGCTGACCCGAGTGCCGGATGTCGCCGACGATGACGGTACCGCCGGGTGCAACGGCGTCGATCGCGTCGAGCACCACGGCGGCGAGATACCGCGTGTCGGGGAAGCATTGGGTGACCGAGTTCAGGAGTATGCAATCCGGCACCGCGCCGGTGTTTGCGATGGCGTCCTGCACCACTTGTCCGCGCAGTTCGTGTGCACCCGCCTGGACGAAGCTGGTTCCGGCTATGCGCTGCGCCGCGAGTCTGTTCACCACTTCGCCCGCGACATCGGTGCCGACGTAGTGCTCGACGTGCGGAGCGAGTCGGCGCATCAGCAGACCGGTTCCACATCCGAGCTCGAGGATGTTCCGTGGGTGTTGTGCGAGTACGAGATCGACCGTCCGTTCGACCCATTCGATCATGTGCTCGGCGGCAAGCGGCTCACCCGTGTCGGTGGCACGCCAACCCGAGAGGTCGTCGTCCGAATCCTGTTGCGGCGTGGAGCTATAGGTCCAGTCGTAGACCTCGGTCCAGTGCGTCAGGTGCTCGTCGACGATCCCGCCGACGAGTGCCGAGCCCGCCGTCCGCGTTGTCGCCACAGCATTGTCGGAGAGAACAATGAGTATGCCCTCGTCGCCGTCGGTGTCGACGCGGGCAACCCAGGGGTGCTCGCACAGCACGTCGACAGCCGCGGTGTGACGGGCCAGTCGGGTATCGGTCATCGTTGTGTGCTCCTCATGTTGTGAACAACCTCGGTGATGGATCGGTCGCGTATCTCGATCACACGGTCAGCGCGCGAGATCAGGTGTTCGTCGTGCGTTGCAGCCAGAATGGCCATCCCGCCGTGTAGATCGGTCCCGGACGATCGGATCTCGTCGAGCAGGTCGTTGATCCGGCTTGCCGTGTTGTGGTCGAGCGACGCGGTCATCTCGTCGGCGACCAGTAAACGCGGCCGGCCCGCGAGCGCACGGGCGATGGCCACGCGTTGGCGCTGACCACCGGACAGCTCGTGCGGTCGCTTGCGCAGAGCGGTCGCCGGCAGTGCCACACGATCGAGGAGATGTTCGGCCTCGGCGATCGCGTACGCGTGCGGCCGCACCCGGCTGATGTGCCGCCGGAGAATGCGTTCGATGGTGTGAGCGGGATTGAGCGCGTCGAGGGGATTCTGACCGACGAGTGCGATGGCCGCCCGCGTCTGCGGAGTTCGCTCACCAACCCGCTCGGGCACGGCAAGGCCGTCGAGCGTCATCACGCCGTGGAAAGCATGCAGTCCGCAGACCGCGCGCAGCAGTGTCGTCTTGCCGCACCCGGAAGGGCCGCGTACGACGACGAGCTCTCCGACGCCGATGTCGAGGGCGGCATCCTCGACGAGCACGCGTCCCCGATGCGTGTCGACTCCAAAGGAACTCAGCTCGAGCGCTGTTCTGCTCGGTCGCAAAAAGCGGGCCGACGAACCGAGGGAAAAGTCGGCGTCCGGCGCAGTTCGCAGCACCCGGTCGCACACATCGAGCATCCGTCGGTCGTGCGTGACGACGATCGTCACACCGTTCGATCTTCGCCGGGAGGTGACGGCTGCCAGTACCGGTTCCAAGGACGCGTCGTCGAGGCCGGACGACGGTTCGTCGAGGATCACCAACTCCGGTGTCGCCACCAGCGCGCGGGCCACGGCGATGCGCTGAGCCTGCCCACCCGAAAGTCTGTGTGGCGGCGACTCGATCTGGTCACCGGTCAGCCCCAACTCGGCGAGAAGTGCGCGTGCCGACGCGGTTGCGCTGGCCCGGGATAAACCGCGCATACGGGCGGCTTCGGCAACCGATCGCCACGCCGGGTAGCGCGGGTGCAGCGCCGAGGATGGATCCTGGGCGGCATACCCGACTGCCTCTCTGCGCCACGCTCGTGTGCCGTGGGAGCCGGCGCCGGACCAGTCGATCGATCCGGCGGTGACGGTCAGTCCGTGGGGAAGCGAGCCGAGGAGTGCGGACATCGCAGTGGTTTTGCCGGAGCCCGAGGGTCCGACAAGCGCGACGATCTCGCCGGCCGAAGCGTCGAAATCGAAATCCTGCAGCGGGAACTGCCCGCGCTCGTCGGTGACGGTCAGGCCGCGCACGGTCAGGGCGCACGATGTCCTGGTCATATCGGGTTCGACCTTCCACCCAGCGTCCCACTCAGTGTCGTAGACGCGACAGCGATCACCGTCGCGAGTACCGCGAGCGCAACGGCCGGCGCCACGGTCGCAGCGGCGTTCAGTGCGATGCCGGAATAGTTCTCGGTGATCATCGACGCCCAATCGGCCTGCGGCGGCGGCGTACCGAGACCCAGTGCGTTGATGGTGGACACCATTTGAAGGGCGACGATGACCCGAAGTCCGTAGTCGGTGGTGATCACCGCTGTGTGAGACGGGAGCACCTCGTGCAGCAGGATTGACGGGAGCGGATCGCCGCGCATCCGAGCCACGTCGATGTACGTCGCATGCCGGGCGGCGGCCGAGACGTCGGCAACGACGCGTGCGGTGAGCGGGGCGCCCGCCACGACGGTCGCAGCCGTCACGGCAACGGGCATCGGAAGCGCCACGGCGAGAACCAATCCGACGAGAATAGCGGGGACCGCGAGAAGTAGGTCCGCGCCTGCGTTGACGCCGAGACCCACAGAGCGTCTCGACCACCCGGCCCACACGCCGGCTGCCACCCCGACCACAGTCGACATTGCGGCCGCAAACAGCGCGACGGTCGTCAGAGTAGCCCCGCCCCAGAGGATCCGCGCCATCACGTCGCGTCCGAGCCCATCTGTCCCGAGCGGGAAGAGGTCGTTGGGCGGCGTCCACGGGCGAGCCACGGTCGCGAGCGGATCCAGGTCGGTGAGATACCGGCCGAACAGTGCGATCCCGAGAACTGCGACCAGTGCGACCGAGACCATGAGCCGCGCACCCCGGATCACGCAGGGCCTCGGTTACCGGTGCGTGCGGCGACGATGTCTGCGAGGGTCATTCCGGCTACCACCACCACAGCGGCGAGCATCGAAATCGCCTGAACCACTCCCGCGTCGCGGGTGGCGATCGAAGTGACGAACAGCTCGCCGAGTCCGGACAGTCCGAAGATGTTCTCCACCAATGCTGTTCCACAGACAAGCCCGGCGAGAACGAACGAGAGAATCCGGACGGTCGGAGCTGCGACGACAGGGAAGACGTACGACCAGGCGAGGCGGAGTCGACCGACGCCGCGCATCCGGGCGTCGACGATATACGGGGTGTGCGCGGCATCGACCAGCGGCCCACGCAGCATCAGCGCACCGTAGGCGCTTGCGGGCAGGGCCAGTGTCATCGCGGGCAACAGCAATAGATCGAGATGGGCCAGCGGTGACCGACCGCGGGGAAGCAGCGAGACCGGCGGGACGAGTCCGGCCCACCCGGACAGGACTGCGGCGAGCAGTGCCGCGACCACGACCTGGGGCAAAGCCGCGACGGTGGTAGCGGTAGCCGTCCACGCCGATCGACGCCCCCTGCCCGAGGAGGCGAGCACGGCGAGGCCTCCCATCAGTGGGATGACGATCACGAGTGCGAACGACACGATGCTCGCCGACACCGTCAGCCGGTTGCCGAGCATGTCGCCGACGCTTCGGCCGGTGCTCGTCGACGTACCGAGATCGCCCCGCACGACGCCGCTCAGCCATGCGAGATACCGAAATACGGGTGAGTCGTCGAGACCCGCGGCCGAGCGGAGCACCGACAGTTCCTCGGGCGTCAACCGGCCTGCCGCCCGCAGCGACACGGCATCACCGGGCAGCAGAGCGGTGACGCCGAAGACGATGACCGAGACGGCCAGAAGGAGCCCGATCGCGCGCGCCGACGAGATCAGCACTGCACGCGATCGGACTCCGTCCGACGTGATCGACGCAGGTGTCAATCTGCGAGGTCAACCTGGTCGATGAAGGCGCTGGCGAAGCCTATGCCCTCGGGTACTCCGGACACCCCCGGTGCCGTCAGATCAAGGCGGTCCGACGCTGCCCAGATGGCATATCCGCCTTCGTTTCGCAGCGTGGTCATCAGCTCGGCGACGCCCTCGTTGCGTGTGGTCTCGTCGGGCTCGGCGACAGTCTCGGCGAGTTTCGTCGACCATGAAGGATCGCTCCACGCCGTCTCGTTGGTCGGCGAGTTCGGACGCAGAACCACCTGGGTGATATCGAAGAACGGGATGCCACCGAGGTAGCTGACGTAGAAGGGTCGCTGAGCGTAGACGTCCTGGAAGTAGGTGTCCGGGGGCGAGAGTTCGACGTTGACCCGGATACCGATGTCGGCGAGTTGCTGTGCGATCAGCGTTGCGGCGCTGTCCATTCCGGGGTACGCAGTGGTGCTGTTCAGGGTCACGTCGACACCGTCGGCCAGGCCCGCCTCGGCCATCAGTTGCCGCGCCCGGTCCAGATCGCGGGTGCGCTGCGGCAGGTCCGGTGCGGCCGGGTCCTGCGGACTGATCAGATCGTTGCCGAGTTGGCCCTGCCCCAGGAATGCCACGTCGAGCAGCTGTTCGCGGTCCAGGGCCGCGCGAACGGCTTCGCGAACGCGATTGTCGTCGAAAGGTGCTGTGTCGGTCCGCATCACAAGGGGATAGAGGGTTGCGCCCGGATGCCGCACGACACCGACATCGGTGTCATCGTTGTCTGGCGCTTCACCGAGACCGACGACCGCGG
The DNA here is from genome assembly GCF_049591685.1 of Rhodococcus sp. (in: high G+C Gram-positive bacteria). Classification (GTDB taxonomy): domain Bacteria; phylum Actinomycetota; class Actinomycetes; order Mycobacteriales; family Mycobacteriaceae; genus Rhodococcoides. Next base: position 5,104 of record NZ_JBAWFH010000077.1, read on the forward strand.
ATGCGGGAACCCCGGCGGCCAGGTCGGCTTGCCCCGAGGTGACGGCGTCGGCCCGAGCCTGCGGGTCGGGAATCGCGCGCATCTCGATCGTTGCCATCGGCGGGGTCGGGCCCCACCACTGATCGTTCCGCTCGAACACCTCGACCTGCCCGTCGGCTGCGGCGGGCACGAAGGGGCCCGAGCCCGGCACGAGTTCGGTGAAGTCGGCGCTGCCCTCCGGTACGACGAAGGTCGACCCCTCCAAAGCCTGACCGACCGCGGCATACGGTTCCTTGGTGCGCAGTACGAGCGTCGTGTCCGAAGTCGCTTCGGAGGCAGCGAGATCGAAGCGCTCGACGCGACCGGAGTTCTCGGCGGACTTCTCACCCATTCGTCGAAGCGAGAAAAGCGCATCCGCGGCAGTGACCGCGCTCCCGTCGGAGAACGTCGCTCCCTCACGCAGGGTGATGGTCCACTCGGTCAACGTCTCGTCCGGCACCCAGGATTCGGCCAGTCGTGGTTGGGTCTCGCCGTCGGAACCGGGGACCGTCAGAGGGTCGTAGGTGAGGGCCATCCGAACCACGTCGCTTTCCGCGGGCAGAAGGCCGTGGGGGTCGTTGGTGGCGACCGCCGACGAGCCCGGTGCGACGTAGCGGAAGACCTCGGACGAACCGGCTGTGCCGTCCCCTCCCCCGTCCGTACTGTCGGCCGCGTCTTCCGATGTTGCGCAGCCGGCCAGGACGGCGACGGACGCGGCCAGTGCCACCGTCGTGCGCAGCGGTGTCGATCGTGAGAGGTGGGTGCGGTATCGCATGTGCTGCTTTCTTGTGGGTTACAAATGGGTTGACGGGTCAGGGACGGTCGAGAGCCGTTCGCAGGGCGTGGTCGAGGTGCTCGACCACGTCGTCGAGTGCGGGTTCTCGGAGCATGGAGTAGTGGTGGGCGTCGGCCGCGACGACGGTCAATCTTCCGGCGAGGTGACGTGACCATCCGAGGTCGGCGGAGAATGCGGAGGGTGTGTCGTCGATACCCATACCGATCCCCGAGTTGTTCGGTGCACGCCGGGTGCATCGCACGAGCAGGGTCTCGGTGTCCGCGTCGGGGTGTAGGCGCGGCGTGTGCCGGGCGAGGGCGGCGAGGTGGCGACCGAACACCTCTCGTCTGGAGAGGCCGTCGTCGCGGGGGCCGAGCAGTTTTCGGCTACGGAGCTTCGCCGCGATGACGGAGTTCCGCGCGTCGGGTTCCAGCTCGACGATCTCGTTCCACGCGGCGTCGCCGATGCCGAGGTCGATGTCGAGAAATGACTCGAGTGCACCCAAGTGTCGACGCGCGACTTCGAGTTCGACGGTTGCCGCGGTGCCGTCGATGGCGGTGATGTAGGTCGGGTCGTTGGAGTCGAGCATGACGATCAGCGCTGTGCGTTCGCCGTCGTCGTGAAGTTGTCGCGCCATCTCCTGGGCCAGCGACCCGCCCATCGACCAGCCGCCGAGCAGCCATCCCCCGGGCGGTGTCGAGTACTGGCTGCGCAGGGCGGACACATATTGCGCCGCAATGCCTTCGATCGAATCACAACCCCCGGCGTCGACGGTCAGTTGCGGATCGGTCAGTGCCACGACGGCGACTTCCGTGGTCAGACGCCTCGACAGCTCGGCGTAGCACAGCACGTCGCCGCCCGACGGATGGACGAGAAACAGCGTGGGCCGCTCCGACCCTGCGGTGGCTCCGGAACCACGCAACGGGACGAGCACGTCGGCGGGATCGATCTGCGGCACCGCGCCGTGGTCATGGGTACGAGTCCACGCGCCGGCATCGTCGGCGAGCTGTGTCGCAGCCTCGGTGTGCCGGGCCACCAGGTGCTCGAGCTCGCTGTCCGCGAACAACCCGTCGACGACATCCCACTGCAGGCGCAACTCGCCGTCCTGCTCGAGCACCTGATGATCGAGCCACGTCTGCGGCGTCTGACCGACGGCATGTACTTGCGTGCCGACCCATTCGAGCGAGCCGGAATCGTCGACCATGTCGTGCACGCCCAGCGCTCCGGTGAATACCACTGGTACCGAGCACTGTTCGCCGCTGCGCCTCGACTGTTCGGCCAGCAGTTCGAGCGCCGAGTACTGGCGGTGGTCGAGGTCGTCGAACATCCTGCGCTGTGTCGCCTGTGCCCGGTCGACGAACGACGACGCGGCGTGCGGCCCGGACTCGTGCAGGATCAGCGAGGTGAAATCGCCGACGACCTTGTTGACGTCGGGATGGAAGGGCGGGCGATCGAACAGGGTCAGAACGACCGAGAAGTGTTGCGTTCTCGACCAAGCACGAAGCGAGTCCGTGTACAGGGTGAGCAGCGCAGCCGTCGGTGTGATGCGGTGGCGTCGGCATTCTAGGGCGAAGCGGCTCCACTGCTCCGGGCGCAGCGCGGTGGCCCGACGCACGAAACGTGGACGGCCGTCGAATCCAGGCCGGATCGGTAGCTCAGGTGGGCCTGGAACGGACTCGGCGCGGGCCAGCCAATAGTGCTCGGCCCGAACCCCTCCCGGTCCGCGGCGCCGCTGTGCCATCGCCGACGAGCACTGCGCCGGGTGCAGATCGAGCGCGGGCAGGGGCGTTTCGGGGTGCTCGTACAGGGCCTTCAGTTCGGATTCGATGATCCACCAGCTGGCGGCGTCGCAGATGAGGACGTCGACGCCGATGAACAGGCGGGTGCGGTTTCTGTCGGTCCGCGCAGCTTCGATCTGCACGAGCGGCCACCTGTCGGGCGGCCCGGGCTTCTCGGCCACTCTCCGCCGGATCGTCCCGAGCGTACGTTCCCTGCTCTCGTCGTCGGCGGAGACAAGTTCGCGGGTCCGAATGCGATACGGCGGAACCGAATCGAGGGTTCGCAGCCGTCCGTCCGAAGTCGCAACGGTGCGCAACATCGGGTGCCGGGCGATGACTGCGTCGAGTGCTCTGTTGTATCGCTCGAGATCCAGATCGACGCAGTCGTATTCGAGGTAGAAGTGACACGGCACCTCGCCCCATGCGTACCCGCCGTTGCGCCCGATCCAGTAGGCGTGTTGCACGCGCGTCATGTCGAACGTTCCGTCGTCGCGCAGCACCTCGGACAGTGTCGAAACTGCGGTGTCGTCACTGGGCGCGGCGAGAGTTTTCGCCGCGTCGATACGATCCGAGAACTGCGCCAGCGTCGCGGCCGTGAGTAGTTCTCGAAGCCCAAGTTCGACGCCGAAGCGCTGCCGCACCGAGTCGAGCATGCGGGTACCGAGCAGTGAGTGCCCGCCGAGTGCGAAAAAGTCGGCGTCCGGATCGGTAACAGGTGCGCCGAACATCTCCGACCACACCTCTGCCACACCCTGTTGGGTGTCCGTCAGCCCCGAAAGAAATGCCCCCGCTGCTGCTCGAGGGCGAGGGATCGACGCTGCCCGCGATCGAGGCCCGAGTCCGGACGTGCCGACCGCGACGACGGCGGGGCTGCGCCCGGCAAAGGCCAAGGCGGCGATGCGGTCGAAGGCAGTCAGTCCGGTCTCCGCATCCAGCGCACCCGACATCGCGATGGCCGAAATGGCCGACTCCCGGCCAACTTCTTCGAGATCGGCGCGCCAACCGTCCCACACGATGCTGACCCACCGGACCCTACGGCCCGACACCGACACCGCGTACGCGTCCATGGCGGTGTTGGACGCCGCGTAGGGGCCCATTCCGATGCCGCCGAGAACTCCGGTGGCCGACGACATGCAGAGAACTGCAGTGGGCCGGCGCCCCTCGGGCAACCCCGAGATGGCGTTGCGAATGTTCTGCGCCACCGCCAGTTTGGCGTCCATGTGAGCTCGGGCGGCGTCACCGAATTTTGCATCGTGGCCCGCGGACGTCAGCGTGACGGGGGCGAGAGAGGCCGCGAGACCGGCAGCGTGGACGACGAGCCCGATCGGCCCTGCGTCCGCGTCGAGGGATGAAACCAGTCGCGCGAGATCGGCGGCGTCCGTTGCGTCACCGACGACGTGACGGATCGGGTGTGCTGTTGAGCCCGGCTCCGAACGTTCTCGGCGCGAGGTGGACACGACGTCGTAACCGAGACCGGCCAGGTGTCGGCCGATCAGACGGCCGACTGCCCCGGATCCTCCGACGATCAACGCCTTCGTACCGGGTACCACTGCGGTAGCCACTGTTTCGACGGCAGACCACGACGTCAGGGCGCTCTCCCATCGCACGCCCGATCGGACGGTGACGTCCGAGGCCGGCCGAGTGGCGGGACGCCCCAGAGCGTCGATGACCTCGCCGAGCACGACGTCGGCGCAGTCTTCCGCATTCAAAACCGAATCGACATCTACAGCGGCCCAACGAAGTCCGGGCGCCTCCTGGCCCAGTATCCGTGGCAACGTACGCAGCGCCGCAGCCACGGGG
>NZ_JBAWFH010000078.1:0-3756 GCF_049591685.1 Rhodococcus sp. (in: high G+C Gram-positive bacteria)
GGTGAAGCCATCGGCGCCCTGCTGACGCGCATGGGCGCCCAGGACACCCGCCTCGTCTGGGAGGAACGCCGCATGCGTCGCGAGGTGCGCGCAACGGCCAACCGCCTCGCCAACTTCGACGACGCGAATCTGCGTCGCTCCGCGAGGGCAGCCGTGGCAGCAGCGGCCCGGGTCGAGCGCGCACTGCATATCCTCGGCGACGACGTACCCGATCATCTCGCCGCAGCCGGGGCGCTTCGGGTGCAGCATCGACAGGCATCGCTCGAGGAGTTGGGCCAACTGGCCGATCCACCCATGACCAAGGACGCCGTCGCCGGACGAATACGGCGGTTGCTGTCGATGGCGGACCGCAAGGCCAAGGACACCGGCATTCCCGACACCGAGTCGGCAGTCACCGCCGAATTGCTCGACGAAGCGTGAAAACCCCTGCCGATGGGTGATGCGCGCGCGAGCGTGGCGGGACCACTAGGGTGGAAACCGCGTGTGGGTCGTCCCCGCAGGCAGAACACGACACATGTTTCATCAACATTGGTTCAACAACTTAGGAGCGAACAGTGACGATCCGGGTAGGCGTGAACGGCTTCGGCCGCATCGGACGTAACTTCTTCAGGGCGGTCGACGCGCAGAAAGCTTTCGGCACCACCGACATCGAGATCGTGGCTGTCAACGACCTCACCGACAACGCAGCCCTGGCTCACCTCCTCAAGTACGACTCCATCCTGGGCCGTCTGCCGCACGACGTGAGCCTCGAGGGCGACGACACCATCGTCGTCGGTGACCAGAAGATCAAGGCACTGTCGTTGCGCGAGGGACCGTCTGCACTTCCCTGGGGAGACCTGGGAGTCGACGTCGTCGTCGAATCCACCGGTATTTTCACGGACGCAGCCAAGGCCAAGGGTCACCTCGACGCCGGCGCGAAGAAGGTCATCATCTCCGCGCCCGCCAAGGGCGAGGACATCACCATCGTGATGGGCGTCAACGACGACAAGTACGACGGCAGCCAGAACATCATCTCCAACGCCTCGTGCACCACGAACTGCCTCGGCCCCATCGCCAAGGTCCTCGACGACGAGTTCGGCATCGTCAAGGGACTCATGACCACGATCCACGCGTACACCCAGGATCAGAACCTGCAGGACGGCCCGCACAGCGACCTTCGTCGTGCCCGTGCAGCAGCCGTCAACGTCGTCCCCACGGGAACGGGCGCCGCCAAGGCAATCGGCCTAGTTCTTCCGCAGCTGCTCGGCAAGCTGGACGGATACGCGCTGCGCGTGCCGATTCCCACCGGTTCGGTGACCGACCTGACGGCCAACCTGAAGAAGTCCGCCTCCGCGGACGAAATCAACGCCGCGATGAAGGCCGCCGCAGAGGGTCCGCTGAAGGGCATCCTCAAGTACAGCACCGACCCGATCGTCTCCTCGGACATCGTCACCGACCCGCACTCGTCGATCTTCGACGCGCCGCTCACCAAGGTCATCGACGACCAGGTCAAGGTCGTCTCGTGGTACGACAACGAGTGGGGCTACTCCAACCGTCTCGTCGACCTCATCGGTCTCGTCGGAAAGTCCCTGTAGACACATGGCAGTCAAAACTCTGCAGGATCTGCTCGACGCAGGTGTGTCCGGGCGGGCGGTGCTCGTCAGATCGGATTTCAACGTCCCGATCGACAACGGCGTCATCGCAGACCCCGGCCGCATCGTCGCGTCGCTGCCAACTCTTCAAGCGCTACTCGACGCGGGTGCCAAGCTCATCATCACGGCACACCTGGGACGCCCGGACGGAAAGCCCGACGCCGAGTTCTCGTTGGCGCCGGTGGCGTCAAAGCTGGGGGAGCTTCTCGGTCGGCACGTCCAGCTAGCCGGTGACGTCGTCGGTCAGGATGCCCAGGCGCGCGCAGAAGGCCTCACCGACGGTGACGTGCTGCTGCTCGAGAACATCCGCTTCGATCCGCGAGAGACCAGCAAGGACGAGGCCGAGCGCGCCGCGCTGGCCGCAGAGCTGGTCGCACTGACCGACGGTGAGGGTGCGTTCGTGTCCGACGGGTTCGGCGTCGTTCACCGCGAGCAGGCTTCGGTTTACGACGTGGCCAAGTTGCTGCCGTCGTACGCGGGTAGCTTGGTGGCCACCGAGGTCGAGGTTCTGAAAAAGCTGACCGAAAGCCCGGAGCGTCCGTACGCGGTGGTGCTCGGCGGTTCCAAGGTTTCGGACAAGCTGGCCGTCATCGAGGCGCTCGCGCCCAAGGTCGACACCCTCGTGATCGGCGGCGGGATGTGCTTCACATTCCTCGCAGCGCAAGGACAGTCGGTCGGATCCTCGCTTCTGCAGGAAGACATGATCGACACCTGCAAGGAGCTCCTCGAACGCTTCGGTGACGTCATTCACCTGCCGAAGGACGTCGTGGTCGCGGATTCGTTCTCGGCTGATGCCGAGTCCAAAACCGTTCCCTCGCACCAGATTCCGGACGGCTGGATGGGTCTCGACATCGGCCCCGAGTCGGTACAGCGTTTCGGTGCGGTCCTACGGGCGGCGAAGACCGTGTTCTGGAACGGCCCCATGGGTGTGTTCGAGTTCGAGGCGTTCGCGGCCGGCACCAAGGGCCTCGCCGAGGCAATTGTCGGAGCAACCGGCCACGGCGCGTTCAGCGTTGTCGGCGGTGGAGATTCGGCCGCTGCCGTCCGAGCCCTCGGACTTCCCGACGACGGTTTCTCGCACATCTCGACCGGCGGAGGCGCGTCACTCGAATACCTCGAGGGCAAGCAGCTTCCCGGTCTCGCAGCACTGGAAGGCTGAGACGATGGCATCACCCGGCGGGTCGACCGCACGCAAGCCTCTGATCGCCGGCAACTGGAAGATGAATCTGAACCACCTCGAGGCAATCTCGCTGGTTCAGAAGATCGCTTTCTCACTGCCTGCGAAGTACTTCGACAAGGTGGACGTGACGGTGATCCCACCGTTCACCGACATCCGGAGCGTTCAGACGTTGATCGAGGGCGACAAGCTCCTGCTCACGTTCGGCGCGCAGGATGTGTCCGCGCACGATTCCGGTGCGTACACGGGCGAGATCAGTGGTTCCATGCTGGCGAAGATGGGATGCACGTACGTCGTCGTCGGTCACTCCGAGCGTCGAACGTTGCACGGTGAGGACGACGCGACCGTTCTCGCGAAGACCAAGGCCGCGCTCAAGCACGGGCTGACGCCCATCGTGTGCATCGGCGAAGGTTTGGATATCCGCGAGTCCGGCGAACACGTGGCGTACAACGTTGCGCAGCTGCGCGGATCGCTCGACGGTCTCACTACCGACGACATCGCAAAGATTGTCATTGCTTACGAGCCGGTCTGGGCGATCGGAACCGGCAAGGTGGCAAGCGCGTCAGACGCACAGGAAGTGTGTGCGGCCATTCGCGAGGAGTTGAAGACGTTGGCCTCGGCCGAGGTCGCTTCCGGTGTACGCGTGCTGTACGGAGGGTCGGTCAACGCCAAGAACGTCGGCGAGATAGTCGGCCAGACCGACGTCGACGGAGCCCTCGTCGGTGGTGCGTCGCTCAAGGCAGACGAGTTCGCGACACTGTCCGCGATCGCTGCAGGTGGGCCACTGCCCTGATCGGTTGTTCACGGACGATGCTCGTGAACCGAGAATGCCACCCAGGTAGCGGATGTCCTCGCGCAGCGGCTCGGTCAACTCTCGACCGTGCGACGTGGGCGTGACGAACGCCGGGGAACCGGCGGACTCGTTAGCGGTTCTGCTCATGAACCGAT
>NZ_JBAWFH010000079.1:0-29596 GCF_049591685.1 Rhodococcus sp. (in: high G+C Gram-positive bacteria)
CCACCGGGGCCGCCAGACAATAGCCGAACCTTTCGCCTTTGACGAAACCGGGTCTTTCGATGGTTTCGTCGTGTCCCGACAATCGGTGCGAACAACGCCCCCTGCCGGTAAATTCCGGTGGTGACGCGGGTCCTTCGACAGGCTGTGTCGGTGGTCTCGATCAGGTCGACAGCAAGCGAGAGTGCAGCGGATCCCGAACTCGCCGCCGGGAACAACTACAGTGAGCGAGCGCGGAGCTCGCCTGTCGAGAACGCCGACACCATGAACCCAGTCCTGCTGAAGGAAAGGCGCGTCCACACCGTGGTTTCTCTGATCACCGAGGGCTCATCGACAGACGACCGGGGCCGGCCGTTTCGTCGTAGGCGTGCGCTACCCATCCTGATCGTGTTGCTCGTTCTTGCGCTACTCGGCGTGGTCACCTGGATCCGAGTCTTCACGGGCGGCGAAACGGTGACGGCCACCGTGGAGTGCAACGAACCCACCACCTCGCCGGCGAGCGACGGCACCGTGCCTGCGCCACTGGGCGAACGCATCGATCGGTCCGCGCTGCTGGACGCGGAGCCCGCGGCACTGTCGGCAACGAAGGTGCGGGTGTACAACGCGAACGGTGAACGGGGTCAGGCAGCCACCGTGGCAGCGGACCTGAGCGAGTACGGGTTCGCGAGCGCCCCCGACGTGCAGGTGGGCAACGATCCCGTGTATCTCGATCAGAACATGCAGTGCCAGGGTCAAATTCGGTTCGGCGCCAACGGTGTCGCAGCGGCAAGTGCGGTGTGGTTGGTCGCTCCGTGCGCCGAGCTCATCCAGGACGGTCGACCCGACGACACCGTCGATCTCGCGCTCGGAACGTATTTTCAGAGCCTGCAGCCCAATACCGATGCGGAATCGGTGTTGCAGTCGCTCGCCGGTGTCACCCCCGGGTCCACTCCAGCCCCACTCGATATCGATCTGCTCGAAGCTGCGCGCAGCGCACGCTGCTGACGGACGCCCTTCCTACGCCCTGCACGGGCGCAGGAAGGGCGTCCGTCAGGCGTCCAGGATCGGATCGAGCGCCCCGACCGCGTCCAGAGTCGCAAAGAACGCGCCCTCGATACCGGGCGCGACCGCAACCGTCACGGCGCCGTCCGCGCTGGTCGAATTCGGGCTCGGTAGCCGAATCACCGCGCCGGCCTCTTCGGCGATGAGGGATCCCGCTGCCCAGTCCCATGGGCTGAGTCCGTGTTCGAAGTGTGCGTCGACCGCGCCGGTGGCGACCATGCAGAGGTCGAGGGCCGCCGAACCGATGCGTCTGATGTCGCGAACCCGGGGAAGCAACTCCGCGATGATCCCGCCTTGAACTCTGCGCCGCTCGGACCCGTACCCGAAGCCCGTCGCCACGAGCGCCAAGGCAAGATCGGACACCGGGTTGCACGTCAGAACCGTTGCCGCGCCCGAAGATTCGGTAGAAGTTGCACCGCCCCCTCGCACCGCGCTATAGACGATGTCGCGAGCAACGTCGACAACCACACCGGCCGTGCTGACTCCGTCCACCTGAGCGGCGACGGACACTGCGTAGGCAGGAACGCCGTAGAGGAAGTTGACCGTGCCGTCGATCGGGTCGAGGACCCACCGCACGCCGTCGACCGAATCCGTTCGGCCACCACCCTCTTCCCCGAGGATGGCGTCCTCCGGACGCCGCTCGGCGAGCATCGTCCGGAGAATTTGTTCGGCTTCCGTATCGACCACCGTCACCGGGTCGGTCGGGGTGCTCTTGGTCTGCACCGAGCTCGTGGACTGGACCGTGGAATCGTCCACCGCGGCGTGCTGCTCTCCCCCTGGACCGAAAACCTCCGGGCGCCTGGCGCGGATATGTGCCGCAGCCGCTCGGGCGATGTCGTGCGCCACCTCCGACAGTTCCGCATCCCGGTTTCGGTTCACATCGTTGAAGGACAGGTCCGGTTTCGCTGAGGGTTTCGACACTGCACCATCGCATCACAGGTCCTGTCGTCAGCACCACCCGAACAGCCGCCGCGGCAGTATCCGATCGTCGAGTACGCCCGCGGATTGCCGCCGCCCCACTATTCTTCGATGGCGACTATCTTTCAGAGGCAACCACCTTTGAAGGGCAACCATCTTTCGAAGGCAACCATCTTTGGAAGGCACAGCGCCGACGACAGTCGGGCAGGTGCACGAGACCATCCACTTTCACCAGGAGCGCGCGCCACATGACACAGGCAGTTTCGGGAGCCATCCCCACGGACGCACGGCAACGGCAGGGATTCGGTGTCGACGTGGGTGGCAGCGGAATCAAGGGCGGAATCGTCGATCTGGTCACCGGACAGCTCGTCGGGGAGCGCTACAAGATCGAGACGCCGCAGCCGTCCACCCCCGATGCCATCGCCGCTGTCGTCGCACAGATAACGGCGCACTTCGACTGGACCGGACCCGTGGGGATCACGCTGCCCGCCGTCGTGACCAACGGTGTGGCGAGATCGGCTGCCAACATCGACAAGGGGTGGATCGACACCGACGCCAAAGCGTTGTTCTCCGCCGCGCTCGGCCATCAGAAGGTCACCGTGCTGAACGACGCCGACGCCGCCGGCGTTGCCGAGGATCGTTACGGCGCGGGCAAGGACAAAGACGGCGTCGTCGTCCTGCTCACCTTCGGAACGGGCATCGGTTCCGCAGTGCTGCACAACGGGGTGTTGCTTCCGAACACCGAGTTCGGCCACATGGAGGTCGGCGGCAAGGAAGCCGAGCACCGAGCTGCGTCGTCGGTCAAGGACGACCAGGGCCTGTCGTACAAGGAGTGGGCGAAGGAGGTCTCCAAAGTTCTCGAAACGTTCGAGGCACTGCTCTGGCCGGATTTGTTCATTGCAGGTGGGGGTATCAGTCGCAAGAGCGAGAAGTGGATTCCGCTTCTGACCAACCGAACACCGGTGGTGGCGGCCACATTGTTGAATGCCGCAGGCATCGTCGGCGCGGCTCTCGCAGCCGACACAGCTGCCTATACCGACCAGGCTCGGTAACAAAGTTCCTGCGGGTCGTTACAATGGTTGATGCCGGTCTGCACGCCGGCACAATCGACAAGACCTCTCCGCCGGAAACAACTCTGGCGTGACGCCGCACGACACCGTCACGAAAGGGCGTACGTGGCAGCCACCGATATCCGTCAGACCGTAGATTCAGCAACAGAGTCTGCGTCCCCTGCACCTGCTGCGGAGGCACCGAACGGCACGATCCGAGAGGCCGATGCTGCTCCGGCAGTGAAGGCCGCAGCGCCCGCCAAGAAGGCTGCGGCGAAGAAGGCCCCCGCCAAGCGCGCGGCCGCCAAGAAGGCTCCGGCCAAGAAGGCCGCCGCGAAGAAGGCAACAACCGCGACACCGGGCGGCGACGGCGAAGAGGACGCCCCCGGAATCGACGACATCGACGTACCCGAGGGTGATCTCGCCGCAGCCGCGAGCGACGTCGTCGAGGTAGTTGCTGCCGGCGACGACACCGAAGAAGACGCCACGGCCGAACCGACCGCCGAGGACAAGGCGTCCGGTGACTTCGTCTGGGACGAAGAGGAGTCCGAAGCACTACGTCAGGCCCGCAAGGACGCGGAGCTCACCGCGTCCGCCGACTCCGTTCGTGCGTACCTCAAGCAGATCGGCAAGGTCGCCCTCCTCAACGCTGAGGAGGAGGTCGAGCTCGCGAAGCGCATCGAGGCCGGGCTTTTCGCCACCGAGAAGATGCGTGAGTTCGCCGAGAAGGGCGAAAAGCTCCCCGTCGCAGCTCGCCGCGATTACACGTGGATCTGCCGTGACGGCAACCGCGCCAAGAACCACCTCCTCGAGGCCAACCTCCGACTGGTCGTATCGCTGGCAAAGCGTTACACGGGTCGCGGTATGGCATTCCTCGACCTGATCCAGGAGGGCAACCTGGGTCTGATTCGTGCGGTCGAGAAGTTCGACTACACCAAGGGATACAAGTTCTCGACGTACGCCACCTGGTGGATTCGTCAGGCGATCACGCGCGCAATGGCCGACCAGGCTCGTACCATCCGCATCCCCGTTCACATGGTCGAGGTCATCAACAAGCTCGGTCGTATCCAACGAGAACTGCTACAGGATCTGGGTCGCGAGCCCACTCCTGAAGAGCTCGCAAAGGAAATGGACATCACGCCGGAAAAGGTGCTGGAGATCCAGCAGTACGCGCGTGAGCCGATTTCTCTCGACCAGACGATCGGTGACGAGGGCGACAGCCAGTTGGGCGACTTCATCGAGGACTCCGAAGCGGTCGTCGCAGTCGACGCCGTGTCGTTCACCTTGCTCCAGGATCAGCTGCAGTCGGTGCTCGAGACGTTGTCCGAGCGTGAGGCAGGCGTTGTGCGTCTACGCTTCGGGCTCACCGACGGTCAGCCCCGCACGTTGGACGAGATCGGGCAGGTCTACGGCGTCACGCGCGAGCGGATTCGTCAGATCGAGTCGAAGACGATGTCCAAGCTTCGCCACCCGTCACGTTCGCAGGTGCTTCGGGACTACTTGGACTGACCTGCACCACCGCTTCACGAAGCCGCCGTCCTTTTCGGGACGGCGGCTTCGTCGTTGCGGAGGGCTCACAGCCGGGGCGGTGAGAACATGCCGTCCGCGTCGGGCGTGTAGTCGACGACGCCGGTCACCGCGCTCTTCGGGAGGGGCCCGTACAGGTGTGGGAAGAGCATGGATTCCGGGTCACCGGGCACCCCGGGTTCCCATCGAACCGGCGATCCGAGTCCTTGCGGGTCGAGCACCAGCAGCACGAGGTCGCGGCGACCATGAAACAACCGGTTGGCGGGCAGGTGTACTTGCTCGGGCGTCGAGAGGTGGATAAAAGCCCCTCCGGACGCGCCGCCGGGAGTCAGTTCTCCGCAGGTGCGGGCCGAAAGCCAGGTTTCGACGGTGCAGATGTGCAGCAGAGGTGAAGACGACGTGGCCACGCCCGCCATTGTCCACGACCGCACGGCACACCGCTCGAGCTGTCCGAATACTTGGGAGGCGGAATCGCGTCCGTCGGTCGCGCTGTGCCCGCTGCGGCACTACCACCGATCGTCACCGCGACGACGACCGCCACGATGCCCAGACCCTCGGCCACGGTGGGAAGCTGCGCGAGGACGACCGCACCGACGATCGTCGCCGTCGTCGGTAGAAGCGCAAGCAGCAGAGCGAACCGGGCGCGGCCGATCCGAACCAGGACGACCTGGTCGAGAACGTAGGGCACGACACTCGACAACACCCCGACTCCGAGACCCAGGATCCACACTCGCGGCTCGAGAAACACGCCTGCGTGCACAGCGAGCACGGGTCCGACGAGCACGGGCGCGAAGATGATCGACGCCCCTGCCATCCCGACGGCCAGGTCGTCGATGCCGCTTCCGGCGTCGGCGACGCGTTTGCCGAGCAGAATGTATGCAGCCCACAGTGCGGCGGAGGCGAGTGCGAATCCGACGCCGGGGATGCCGACCGCTCCGCTGCCCAGCTGGGCGCTCGCAATGGCGAGTACGCCGAGGACCACGAGCGCCAGGGCGACGACATCACGCGGGCGTTTGGATCCTGCGGCGGCCACGGCGATCGGGCCGAGGAATTCGATGGCGACGGCCGCTCCGAGCGGAATTCGTGCGATGGCCTCGTAGAAGACAACGTTCATGCCGACGGTGGCCAGCCCGAACAACGTGGCGATCGTGATCCTTCTTCGGGTCCAGCGATCTGCACCGGTTCGTCGACGCCAGGGCCGCCGCCACGCGAGAAGTACGCCGGCGGCACCGAGTGCGCGCAGCCACGCGACAGCCGCGGGATCGAGGGTGTCGAACAAGAAGACACCGATCGCCGCGCCCACGTATTGGGTCAGTCCCCCGACGACGAACAGGGCAGGGATTCCGTAGCGGTCGACCGTGCTCGTCGTCTGTCCGCCTCGTTTCACCGCTCGACCCTAGACCGCCGTCCGCGCGCGATCGGAATCAGCTGAGAGCGAACACAAATCGGGGTCGAAGCCGAGGCCAGCAGGTTTCCCCACGTTTCGTGTTAGTGACAACACAAAGAAACGCCCTCGGGAACAACACGTGACCGCCGATCGTCTGAAAGAGTGTACGGACCGCGCCATACCGACGCGGCGGACCGGCCCCAGGCGATCGGATCACCCCGAAAGCCAGTACGGAGGAGTCATGCCCGGAACATTGACCAGCCCACAGCTGACAGCAGCCGACCGGTGCGACCGGTGCGGTGCAGGGGCTCGCGCACGTGTTGTGCTCTCGACCGGAGGAGAACTGTTGTTCTGCGGTCACCACGCCAAGGAGCACGAAGATCGATTGCGTGAAGTGAACGCAACGGTGATGACCGAATCGGACTCCACGGTGTAGTCGGCTCGCCCGCATCGGGTGGCACCCGCCGCCCACGACGGCATTCGAGACAGAGCTTCACGCAGCAACAACGCAGTACCTCGAGCAACAAAGAACGGGTGGCCCCTCGGGCCACCCGTTCTTTGTGTCTCACATCTTGCGCAGCTGAGTGATCCGCTCACCGAGCTGCTCGGCGTTCGCCATTGCGGTCGGAGGACCACCGCACACCCGTCTGAGATCGCCGTGTATGACTCCGTGCGGCTTTCCCGTTCGATGGTGGTACACCGCGACCAAACTGTTGAGCTCGCGTCGCAGAGCCGCCAACTGTCCGGCAGTGGACACTCGATCGGGTGCGGCAGGTGCGGGCACGACGGGCGCCGGAGCTGCCGACGGCTTCTCCATCTGTTCCTGTTGACGTTGCCGAAGCAGGTCGCGCATCTGCTTCGCATCCAGCAACCCAGGCAGGCCGAGGTAGTCGGCCTCCTCGTCGCTACCGGAGAACGTCGCGGTGCCGAACGAGGAACCGTCGTAGATGACCTGGTCCAGTTCCGCGTCGGCGCCGAGCGAGGTGTAAGCCTTCTCGTCTTCGCCCGGTTCGTCCTTTTGCTTGTTCGCATCGGCCAGGAGATCGTCCTCCCAGCCCTCCTTCTCGCGGTGTGGCTTGCCCAGGATGTGATCGCGTTGTGCCTCGAGCTGCGCTGCGAGGTCGAGGAGCACCGGAACGGACGGGAGGAAGACGCTCGCCGTCTCACCCGGCCGACGCGACCGCACGAAACGACCGATCGCCTGTGCGAAGTACAGCGGGGTCGACGCGCTCGTCGCGTAGACACCGACCGCCAGCCGAGGGACGTCGACGCCCTCGGACACCATGCGGACAGCGACCATCCACTTCTGATCGCTCTTGCCGAACTCCGCGATACGTGCAGACGAGGTGGGGTCGTCCGACAGGACGATGCACGGCGTCTCCCCCGTGATCACCTCGATGAGCTTCGCGTACGCCCGTGCAACGGTTTGGTCGGTGGCAATGACGAGTGCGCCGGCGTCGGGCATTCCTCCTGCGCGCAACTGCCCGAGACGGGTATGGGCCGCAAGCAGAACGGCAGGCATCCAGTCGCCTGCCGGGTCGAGCGCGGTGCGCCAAGCACGAGCGGTCTGCTCTGCGCTGAGCGGCTCGCCGAGCCGCGCGGTGAATTCTTCTCCGGCGTTGTCACGCCACCGGGCCTCGCCGGAGTACGCGAGGAAGACCACCGGCCGGACGACACCGTCGGCCAGTGCGTCGGAGTAGCCGTAGGAGTGGTCTGCGCGCGAACGCATCAGCCCTTCGTCGTCCGGCTCGTAGTTGACGAACGGGATGGGGCTGTCGTCGCTACGGAACGGCGTACCCGTCAGCGCGAGGCGGCGGGTGGCGTCGCCGAACGCCTCACGGATACCTTCGCCCCAGCTTTTGGCATCGCCGCCGTGGTGGATTTCGTCGAGGATGACCAGGGTTTTTCTAGCCTCCGTTCGCACGCGGTGACGGAAGGGGTGCGACGCGATCTGCGCGTATGTGACGACCACGCCGTGGTAGTCGCTCGATGTTTGACCGGTCGAGTTCGAGAAGCGCGAATCGAGAGCTATCCCCACGCGCGCCGCGGCTTCGGCCCACTGATGCTTCAGGTGTTCGGTGGGCGCAACGACGGTCACCTGATCCACGGTGCGATGCGCCAGCAGTTCGGACGCGACCCGGAGGGCGAACGTCGTTTTACCGGCGCCCGGCGTTGCCACCGCGAGGAAATCCTTCGGTGACGCCACGAGGTACTTGGTCAGGGCCCGTCGCTGCCAGGCGCGCAGGGGCGCGCCCCCTGCTGAACTGGCGGTGGGGGTTGCCGGATGGTCTGTCGTGTCGGTCGTGTCAGCGCTCACTGGCCGCCGGTTCCTGGCATCGATCGAATTCCTCGCGCTCTCGGTAGCCCTGCAGTGTCCGCCGTGGAGCCTATCGCTCCACACCGACCGATTCTGCATCGACCGATTCTGCATCGACCGATCTCGCCGACGAGTGCGGCCGATGTTCGAGCCGCAGAATACGACGCGCGATCACGACACGCCGAGTGCGCAAAGGCCCGCAACTTCGCGCTGGGCACCAGCGTCGGGAATGCTGGAGTGATCATGAGCAAATCCCCAGCCGATGCCGCCGAGGCGGAAGAGTTGACCGCCCGACGGCCGTTCCACCTCGTCTGGGTTGTGACTCTGCGCACTCTCGGCAAGGCCTGGGACGATTCCATCTTCAGCAAGGCGGCCACGGCCGCCTTCTGGCAGACGTTGTCGTTGCCACCGCTGTTGCTCGGTGTGCTCGGCAGCCTCGGCTTCGTTGCCGGGTGGTTCGGACCCAACACCATCGAGATCATCGAGTCGAAGATCATCACCTTCAGCAGCACGGTGTTCAGCGACAGCGTGGTCGACGGCATCATCGAGCCGACGGTTCAGGACATCCTTCAGCAGGGGCGCGGCGAAGTCGTGTCTGCGGGTTTCGTGCTGTCGCTGTGGGCCGGGTCGTCCGCGATCTCCACGTTCGTCGACTCGATCGTCGAGGCGCACGGTCAGCAGGACGCTCGAAACCCGATCTGGCAGAGGATCTTCGCGCTTCTGCTCTACGTCGGGTTCCTGGTCGTCGCCGTGTTCGTACTTCCGCTCGTGGCACTCGGCCCGACGTATCTTCAGGCGTTGCTACCCGGCTCGTGGTTCGAGATCGGTAGCGAACTGATCGACGTTTTGTACTACCCGGCGGTGGGATTGCTGCTGATCGTGGGCTTGACCACGTTGTACAAGGTGGCGCTGCACACCTCGTTGCCATGGCACCGGCTGCTGGGCGGGGCTCTGCTCGCCGGTGTGTTCTTCATGATCGCGAGCGCGGTGCTTCGCCTCTATCTGACATGGATCACCGGTACCGGATACACGTACGGCGCGCTTGCCACCCCGATCGCCTTCCTGCTCTTCACGTTCTTCCTGGGCTTCGCGGTGGTGCTGGGAGCCGAGTTCAACGCCACGATTCAGGAATTCTTCCCGGCGCGAGCGACGCGAATCGAGCAGATGCGTGAATGGCTGGCGGCCCAGGCCGCGTACCAGGAATCGGGTCCGGTCGGCGCCGTCGCCTGGCGGCTGGCGACCGGGCCCATCCGCCTGTCCGGAGATCGGTCACGATCGACGCAGCCCGAGTCTCGCAGCCCCGCACCGGACACTGTTCCCGACACGGCAAGAATCGAGGTGCCCGGCGCCGCGAAAACCCAAGTGCCCGACCCGTAGATCGGGGTAGGAGTCACTCCCCTTTTTTCAGGCCTTCGTAGACTTTCTTGCAGTCGGGGCACACGGGCGAACCGGGCTTTGCCGACTTGGTGACGGGAAATACCTCGCCGCACAGTGCGACCACATGCGTGCCCATGACCGCACTCTCGGCAATCTTGTTCTTCTTGACGTAGTGGAAGAATTTCGGGGTGTCGTCCTCCGTCGTTTCGTCGGGGGCGATATCGGGACGGTCCTTGGTCTGTGTGCTCATACCGATAGATTATTCCGCACGGTGCCCCGGTGAGACGAACAACGCGGTCGAGTGCAATCGTCCGCGGCTAGTGACACAGTGGAGTCATGACGCGTACACCAGGCTTCTACGGCTCGGCCGAGAGCGGCTCGGCCCGTCACCCCGCACTGATCACCGAGGCGCAGAGCTCGGTGGAAGAACAACATCGTGCGCGTGTGAAGAAGTACATGTTCATCATGTCCTTCCGTATCCCTGCGCTTGTTCTCGCCGCCGTTTCCTACAGCATCTGGGCGAACCCGTGGATCGCGATGGCGATCGTCGGAGCGTCGATCCCGCTGCCGTGGATGGCAGTTCTCATCGCCAACGACCGCCCACCCCGGACGAACGACGAAATCAGCCGTTACGACGGCCGGGTCACGGAACGACCGGTCATCGAGGCGACGGGTCACCGAGTGATCGAGGCGGCAGACGACTGACCCGCCAGTCGGCGGCAGACGACTGACCCGCCAGGCGGCAGACGACTGATGCGCCCGTCGGCCGAGGGACGGGTTCGTTTGAAAGACTGTGCGGGTGACGAACTCTCTTCTGGCGGCCTGTCCTTCCCTCCGCGAGGCCTTCCTTGCTCACCGCTACGACGCCGATGCACTTCTCGACGTCCTCGGTGATGGGGCGCACGCGGCACTGGGTCGCAGCGAGCCCGTTCCGGTGCGGCGTGCATCCGAGGGTCACGGCAGCCTGGGTGTTCTGATCCGGCTCTTTCTTCTCTCGGACGACATACCGGTAAGCGACGCAGCACAGGCCCTCGCGCCCCTGACCATCGATCATGCACTCGACGCCTCCATCCTCACGCGCACCGGCCCGGAGCTGGTGCGCGCTGCGCTGGACATCAGACCGCTCGATACCGGCCGGGGAACCCGATGGATCGTCTCCGACCCGGACGGCAGTATGCGGCCTGCGCCCACGTCCGCGGACCACGTGCTCGGGGTGGGTCAGGCATCACTGTCCCTGCTGCGCGGAACGCCCACCACACCCGTGGCGGACCTGCTGGATGTCGGTACCGGCTGCGGGGTTCAAGCTGTCCACGCCGCCGGCTACGCCCACTCCGTCACGGGCACCGACATCAGCGAACGCGCCATGCTTCTCGCCGCTGCCACATCGGCCCTGAACGAGCTCGATGTCGAGTTGCTGCAGGGATCGTGGTTCGAGCCGGTCGCGGGTCGGTTGTTCGACCGGATCGTCGCCAATCCGCCCTTCGTCGTCGGGTTGGGCACGGTCAGCCACAGCTACCGGGATTCCGGCCTCGACCTCGACGGCGCCAGCGAGCTGATGATCGGGCAGGCCCCGCTTCATCTGAAGCCCGGGGGAACTGCGGCGATTCTGGCCTCCTGGGTGCACGTCGACGGCGAAGACTGGCGATCACGAGTGGCGTCGTGGCTGCCCGATCACGGCGTCGACGCGTGGGTCCTCCAACGCGACGTGGCCGATCCGGCGCTCTACGTCGGAACCTGGATGCGCGACGGTGGCGTCGACCCCACCGAGCCCGGCGGCGCCGCTCAGGCGCAGGCATGGCTGGACCACTTCGACGCAGCCGGGGTTACGGGAATCGGCTTCGGTTTCGTCTACCTCCGTCGAACCGACCTCCCGACCGACGTTCTGGCCGAGGATCTTCGGCACGCATTCGACGATCCGTTGGGGAACGAGGCCATCGACTACTTCGCTCGACTCACCTGGCTCCGCGAGAACGACCCCGCGACTGCGGTCTTCGCACTCGACCCGGCGACGGCGCTCGAACGCGTGTATCTGCCCGGTGACGAGGGATGGGCCTCGGCGGTGACGCGCGTGCACCGAGGCGACGGACCGAACTGGCAACACGAGATCGACGAGCTGGGTGCGACTTTGCTGGCGGGCATGTCACCTGGAGGGCTTCCCCTCGTCGATCTCGTCGGCCTTCTCGCCGCAGCGCACGGAGTCGACGAAGACGCGCTGCTGGAGCAGGCAACCGCTTTGGTCGTCGCGCTGCATCGGCACGGTCTGGTCCGGCCCGCGGGGCGCAATGACATCGGGTCCGAACGCTGAGACCTTCTCAGCAACTTCTCAGGCCGGTGCAGGGATAGACCCTGGTCAGGCGGGTATCACAGCGTGCAGCGTGGGAACTTTTCGAACTCTCCCGAACGTTGAGCTTTATGAGACACCACCGATCAGGAGGCAAGTCATGACCAGCCCCAGCACCACGACCCGCCCGCGCCCCAGCAATGCCGATCTCGACGCCCAGAGCCCGGCCGCAGACCTTGTTCGCGTCTACCTCAACGGAATCGGTCGCACCGCCCTGCTGACCGCCGACGAAGAGGTCGATCTCGCCAAGCGAATCGAAGCTGGGCTCTACGCGAAGAACGTGCTGGAGAACACCAAGCGGCTCACCGCCGTGAAGAAGCGAAACCTTGCCATCATCGTGCGCGACGGAAGTGCAGCCCGTAGCCACCTGTTGGAAGCCAACCTTCGCCTCGTGGTGTCGCTGGCCAAGCGCTACACCGGCCGCGGCATGCCGTTGCTCGACCTGATCCAGGAGGGCAACCTCGGGTTGATCCGCGCAATGGAGAAGTTCGATTACGCCAAGGGCTTCAAGTTCTCGACGTACGCCACGTGGTGGATCCGTCAGGCCATTACACGCGGCATGGCAGATCAGTCCCGCACCATCCGGCTTCCTGTCCACCTGGTCGAGCAGGTCAACAAGCTGGCTCGCATCAAGAGGGAACTTCACCAGCAGCTCGGTCGTGAGGCAACGGACGACGAGCTGGCCACCGAGTCCGGTATCCCGGCCGAGAAGATCGCAGATCTGCTCGACCACAGCCGCGACCCGGTAAGCCTCGACATGCCGGTCGGCAGCGACGAGGAAGCACCGCTCGGCGACTTCATCGAGGATTCGGAGGCGACGTCCGCGGAGAACGCGGTCATCGCCGGTCTCCTGCACAGCGACGTGCGTACAGTTCTCGCCACTCTCGACGAGCGTGAGCAGCAGGTCATCCGTCTTCGCTACGGTCTCGACGACGGCCAGCCGCGCACTCTCGATCAGATCGGGAAGCTGTTCGGGCTCTCGCGTGAGCGTGTCCGCCAGATCGAGCGAGAGGTCATGGTCAAGCTGCGTCAAGGCGACCGCGCAGAAAAGCTCCGTTCGTACGCGAGCTGACCCCCAGAACAGGTGGACCAGTAGTGTCGCCCTCCTACTGAGTCACCCCACGTGGTGGCCGAACCGGTAGTCCTCCCCCCTCTTGGGACCCGGTTCGGCTGCCGCTTGAAACTGTCGACCCTCGGCTAGCGCAGTCTGCGCGGCCCGAGATCGTTCAGGCTGGGTTCGGGGCCGAGCCGCAGCCTCGCGTCGGTGATCTGCGCACCGTCCGCCGATGCGAGGACCGGCTCGCACGCCAATTCGCGTATCTCCGGGATGTCGTCGGCCATCGCCGACACCCGCTGAACCAAGTCGACGAGCGCACTCTTGTTGACCGGCACGGCATTTCGATACCCCGACAGCAACGGCGCCGCCTTGGGGGCGTCGATCAGTTCGGTTGCCTCGTCCTCGGTCAGCGGCAGCACACGGTACGCGCGATCGCCGAGGAGATCCGAGATCACACCGGCGAGACCGAACGAGATCAGCGAGCCGAACGACGGGTCGTCCTGCACACGGACCACACAGCCGATGCCCTTCGTCGCCATCTTCTGCACGTGCAACAGAGGCTCGCCCGAGTCCGCTGCCAATGTTCGGTAGGCGATTCGCACAGCGTCGGCGCTCGCCAGATCGAGTCGAACGCCACCGAGATCGGGTCGGTGTCTCCACTGCTCCCCCGTCGCCTTCATCGCAACGGGGTAGCCCAATTCTTCGGCCGACGCGACCGCCTCGTCCTCGTCCGTCACGGCACGGAACTCGACGACGTGAATGCCGTAGCACGACAACAGCTCCGCAGCTTCGAAGTCCGTCAGCCACCTCTGATGGTCGATCGGCGCCCACTCCCGCACCAACGCACCTGCGCGCTCGGAGTCGATACCGTTCGGCCGCAGCGGCGCTGACGCCGGCCGGCTGCGCCACGCCGAATACCGCCACGCTTTCGCCAGTGCCGTGACAGCTCGTTCCGGGCTCGAGTATGACGGGACGGACCCGCGGACCGGTTGCCCCTGCTCGCCGCGGACGGCGAGGACATCCGGAATGCCCTCAGTGGCAAGGAATGTCGTCAGCACCGGTTTGTCGGCGCCGCGGACCGCGTTGCCGAGGGCTTCCGCGAACGGTTCGACGGTCACCGCCACCGGAGGCACGAACACGACGATGACCGAGTCGACGTCGCCTGCCTCGAGTGCTCCCGACACCGCTGCGGCGAACTCGTCGGGCCCCGCCTGCGGGCCCACGTCGATGGGTGCGCCGGCATGAAGTCCCTCGGCACGGGCAGCGTCGACCGCGAGGACGCCGAGGGCAGTGGAGTTGCCGACGACGGCGACGCGGGGGCCGGTCGGGAGGGGCTGATACCCGAACAAAATCGCGCAGTCGAAGAGCTGAGCGATCGTGTCGACCTGAATGACACCGGCCTGGGCGAACAGGGCTTTCACGATGGAGTCGTCGATATCGGGGCCGGTTGCCAGGGCGGGGGGCACAGCGCCGCGTCCACTCTTGACCGCCACGATCGGTTTGGAGCGCGCTACACGCCGCGCGATGCGGGTGAACTTGCGGGGATTGCCGAAGCTCTCCAGGTAGAGCAGAACGACTTCGGTGGCGGGATCGGAATCCCAGTATTGGAGCAGATCGTTGCCCGATACGTCGGCCCTGTTGCCGGCGGAGACGAACGTCGAGAACCCGAGGCTGCGCTTCGCGGCCTGGTCGAGGATGGCAATGCCCAGCGCACCGGACTGGCAGAAGAATCCGACGTGACCGGGCATCGGCAGAGCCGGAGCCAACGTGGCGTTCAATGCGAACTCGGGGTCGGTGTTGGCTACTCCCAGAGCATTGGGGCCGACCAACCGCATACCGTGCGCGCGGGCAGCGTGGACCAGCCTGCGTTCGTTCTCCTGTCCTTCAGGACCGGTTTCACCGAAGCCACCGGACACGACGACGAGCGCTTTGACGCCCTTGTCGAGACAGTCGTCGAGTACCTCGTCGATCGCCTCGGCCGGCACCGCCGCGATCGCCAGATCCACGGGATCGGGAATGTCGTGCACGGTCCGGTAGGCGCGGACGCCGCGCACCGATCGATGGTCGGCGTTGACCGGGTACACCGGGCCGGTAAAACCACCGGCCAGCAGGTTCGCCAGAACGGCATTGCCTACCTTGGAGCTGTCCGTCGACGCGCCGATGACGGCCACCGAAGACGGACTCAGCACATTGCGGACGCTGCGGGCCTCGGCCGCGCGCTCGCGTGAATTGCGTACCGACACCAGCGCCTCGCTCGGGTCGATGGCGAATTCGAGCCGGAGGACGCCGCCCTCGTAGCTCCGCGAAACCTGGTAGCCGGCTTCGCGGAAGACGGTGACCATGTTGCGGTTCTCCGCGAGCACCTCGGCCACGAACATCGACACGCCGTTCTCCGCCGCGGCGCCCGCAAGGTGTTCGAGCAGGATCGGGCCCAGACCGCGGCCCTGATGCGCATCCGCGACGACGAACGCCACCTCGGCCGAATTCCCGTCGCCCTCGGGAAGACGTTCGTAGCGTCCGACGGCGATGATGTCGTCGCCGAGGATGGCGACGAACGCCACCCGCGTATGGTGGTCGACCGTCGTGAAGTTCAGTACGTCGCGCTGAGGCATCGTCGGGTACGGACCGAAGTACCTCAGGTAGCGGGTGCGTTCGGACAGCCGACCGTGAAAAGTGACCAGGGCATCGGCGTCCGAAGGGACGATCGGTCGCAGATGGACGACGCCCCCGTCCGACGCAAGAACATCGGCGACCCAGTGTTTCGGGAACGACGTCTCGGCCTTCAGGCGCTCACGGTCCTTGGCTGTGGGTTCGGAATCAGTCACGTGGATCCTCCGGATCGAGTCCGAGCAGCGGGAAACTGGCGCGTCTGGTGGCGATGATCGCCGAGTCGACCCGTTCGAGAGCGCGATCGGCCGCCGCCGTACTGCCCTCGACCGCACCACCGGGACCGTCCCACGGGGGATAGTCGATGTCGCCGCCGTCGCCCATCACCTGTGGAAGGTCGATACTGGGGGCCATTGCGCGCACCTGCTCACGCCAGCTCTCCGGTACCGGAACCAGCGGATCGATGTCGCGCCCGAGGGCGGCGGCGATCAGATGCGTCCACGCGCGGGGAACGACTCGAACGAGTCCGTAGCCTCCACCGCCGACAGCCAGCCACCGACCCTCCGCGTGCTCGTCTGCAAGTGCGCGCATTGCCAGGAACGCCGCGTTCTGACCGTCGACCGTCAACGCGAGGTCTGCGAGCGGATCCTCCCGATGGCTGTCGACGCCGCATTGGCTGACGATGATCTGCGGCCTGAAGGCTCCGATGGCGCCGGGTACCACGGCGTGAAAGGCGCGCAACCACAACCGGTCTCCGGTACCGGGCAGCAGCGGCAAGTTGATCGAGGTGCCCTCCGCTGCGCCCGAACCCACTTCGGTCGACCAACCGGTGTTGGGCCACAACGTCGCCGGGTGCTGATGCAACGACACTGTCAGCACCCGTGGATCGTTCAAAAAAGCATGTTGGACGCCGTCGCCGTGATGCGCGTCCACGTCAATGTACGCGATACGGTCGAACCCGTTGTCCAGCAACCACGAGATGGCCACGGCCGCGTCGTTGTACACGCAGAAACCCGACGCCCAATCCGACATGGCGTGGTGCATGCCGCCGCCGATGCTGACCGCGCGTCGCGCCCGACCGGCCGCGATCTCTCGTGCGGCGGTGAGCGAACCTCCGGTGAGCATGGCACTTGCCTCGTGCATGTGCTCGAACACGGGATTGTCCTCCGAGCCCAGACCGTGCTCCACCTGATCGGGCTGAAGGATCGACCGACCCTTC
Organism: Rhodococcus sp. (in: high G+C Gram-positive bacteria); assembly: GCF_049591685.1. Classification (GTDB taxonomy): domain Bacteria; phylum Actinomycetota; class Actinomycetes; order Mycobacteriales; family Mycobacteriaceae; genus Rhodococcoides. Next base: position 16,838 of record NZ_JBAWFH010000079.1, read on the forward strand.
CCCGGTGCCCGCTTCACGGCCTCGATGTAGGCGGGAGTGTGGATGCGAAGCAGTTCCTCGTCCGGCGCGGCCTGCGGCGAGGTGAGCTCGATTCCGTCCAGAACGCCGAGCTGACGGGCCAGCGACATCGTCAGGTCGAGACGTGTCGGGTTCATCGGGTGGTCGTCGCTCCACCTGTACGAGAGATATTCGGCACTCCAGACGACGATATCGTCGCCTGCCACCGGATTCCTGGGTGGCGAGTGCGTCGCCCGGTCTGCCATGAAAACCAACGCTACTTGGCGTGACTGCGTCGTGCGAGCATCGGCGACGCGGCGCCCAAGGGTTACCGGTGAGTAGATCGGACAGGTGGTGCGGCGGGTTGGGCTGCGGCGCCGATATGAGCCGATCAACGGTAGAATCGACTGCGACGAAGGGGTTGAGTGTGAAGGATCTGGTCGACACCACGGAGATGTACCTCCGGACGATCTACGATTTGGAAGAAGAAGGCGTCGTTCCCTTGCGGGCACGTATTGCAGAACGCCTCGAACAGAGTGGCCCGACCGTCAGTCAGACCGTTGCTCGAATGGAACGCGACGGGCTGTTGTCGGTCGCGGGTGACCGCCATCTGGAGCTGACCGAGAAGGGTCGCAGTCTCGCTGTTGCGGTCATGCGCAAACATCGACTCGCGGAGCGACTGCTGGTCGACGTCATCGGTCTGCGATGGGAAGACGTGCATGCCGAAGCCTGCCGGTGGGAGCACGTCATGAGCGAGGAGGTCGAACGTCGGCTGGTCGCCGTACTCAACAATCCGACCACCTCCCCGTACGGCAACCCGATTCCCGGTCTGGCCGAGCTCGGCCTCGGTCAGCCCGCCTCGGCACCGGAAGATCTGGTTCGCCTGACGGATCTACCGCACGGTCAAACCACCGCGGTGGTCGTGCGTCGACTCGCCGAGCACGTGCAGTCCGATCCCGAGGTGATCTCGCAGCTGCGTGACGCCGGCGTCGTTCCTGACGCGCGCGTCACGGTCGAGGCCAAGCCGGGAACGGTCACCATCACGGTGCCGGGCCACGGTGGCGTCGACATCGCGGAAGAGATGGCACACGCCGTTCAGGTCAAGCGCGTCTGACAGACGCCGAAAGAACGACAAGCAGCAGGAGAGGTCGCCTACCAGCGACCTCTCCGATCTGTCTGCACCGGTTCGGCGCTGAGCATGGCTGAGCGCGGGGGTGCGGCTTCGACGAGGAGACGAACGAGTGAAGCTTTTGGTTACCGGCGGCGCCGGTTACGTTGGCAGTGTGTGTGCGGCCGTTCTGGTCGACCGCGGTCACGAGGTCGTCGTCGTCGACGATCTGTCCACCGGCAACCGCGATGCGGTACCGCCCGGTGCGACGTTCGTCGAGGGAGACATCAGGGATGTTGCCCATTCGGTGTTGAACGAAGGGGGGTTCGACGGAGTCCTTCATTTCGCGGCACAGTCGCTCGTCGGCGAATCGGTTGTCGCGCCGGCCAAATACTGGTCGGGCAACGTGGTCACCACCCTTGCTCTGCTCGACGCGATGCATGAGTCGAACACTCCGCGGTTGGTGTTCTCCTCCACCGCAGCAACGTACGGCGAGCCCGAACGCACGCCCATCACCGAAGCGATGCCCACAGCGCCGACCAATCCTTACGGTGCAACCAAACTGGCCATCGACCACGCGATCACCTCGTACGCCGACGCTTACGGACTGGCCGCCACGAGCCTTCGGTACTTCAACGTGGCCGGCGCCTATCGTGAGTTCGGCGAGAACAGGGTCGTCGAAACTCATCTCATTCCGTTGGTTCTGCAGACCGCCCTCGGCCAGCGGGACAAGATCTCGGTCTTCGGTACCGATTGGCCGACGGCCGACGGCACCGCGGTGCGCGATTACATTCACGTCGCCGATTTGGCGGAGGCGCACATCCTCGCGCTCGAGTCCTCCCTGCCCGGCAGTCACCGTATTTACAATCTCGGTAGTGGCACCGGCTTTTCGGTTCACCAGGTCATCGATGCCTGCAAGCGTGTGACGGGACTACCGATCACCGTCGAGGAGGCTCCTCGACGCGCCGGAGACCCCGCTGTGCTCATCGCCTCCAGCGAGCGCGCGATTGCCGACCTGGGTTGGACACCGAAGTTCACCGACCTGGACGTCATCGTGTCCGACGCGTGGACGTACCTACAGAACCTCGGTGACCGATCCCATGCGGCCGCACGCAAGGCCTGACGGACGGTCAGAGGTTTCGGTCGAGCGGCGGCGGTAGTCGAACCCCGCACAGTTCCGCTACCGCGTAGCCGCTCGATGCCACTTCTCGAATCATCTCGGGCCGCGCGCCGGCGAGCAACGATCGTTCGAGCAACCGTGCCAACGAGTAGCTGCCGTCGGCGTCCAGTGCGATCTCGACGGCGACCGCAGCCAATGGTCCCTCACCTCGCGCGTAGGCGGTGAAAGCCAGAAGCGTTGCAGCACAGGCCCGTTCCGGTGCGGGCAGTCGACGCATCATATAGGTCCACAGTCGTTCGGCGATGTCCGCGAGTTCGGTGAGAGCAAGCGCGAGCAGGGCGTCGCGCACCACGATGTGGGTGAGCGAGACCCCGAACTCCGCAAGGTCCTGCGGACCGAGTTCTATCGGAGCCGGCCGGTCGGACGGCGCCGAGGCCCAGTGAGTCAGGCGGTCCATGATGTTCTCGAGTCGCTCGCGGTCCGTGTTCGGACTTCCCGACCGGGCATCGCGTAGTCGCTTCGTCACCTCTGGGCACGTGTCGAGCGGTCGTAGAACGTCGACCAGCGTCTCTCGTGAGGCGTGTATCCCTCGGCCCTCGACCATGTACGCAAGAGTCACCGGCGAGGTGTCCGGGCTGGGGAGCATGCCGCGCTCGGCGGGTCCCGTCAGCGTGACCCACGCTGCGCCGCGGACCATCTCGGAAGTCAGGAACGCCTGCGTCAGTATCGTGCCCCGAGTTCGAAGTCCTGCGCTCAGCTGTCGGGCGACAGCGCGGAACCTCGGATCGACGGCTGTACCGGCCACCGTGGCGGATGCGCGATCGTCGACGATCAAGGCCACGGCCATGCGTACCCCGTCACGTGCGCAGATACCGCAGAACTGCTCGATGACGTCCGCCATCTGCCGAGTCACCGTGCGCCCGAACCCACTGCCGTCGTCGCCGCCGCCCAGGCCGAGGTCGTGACGCATCACGGTGCCGACGGTCGGGCGAGCGAGGCCCGCTCCCTCGAGGCACAGCAGTATCAGCGAACGATGCGGGATGAAGCCCAGGAGGGCGGGCACTGCAGCCAGAAGTGCGCCTGAGCCCGCGATGCGCTCGGACGGCGGGAGCGAGGAGTGTGTTTCCGGATGAGTCGTCATGACGGAGAGACTGCCGACAGGTCCAACCGGTTCGCGGTCGGCGACCTGGGAGTCCAGGAAGCCTGTGGACAGACAAATGAGCCTGTGGACAATCGGTGTTCGGTGACGAACGACGCCGCCCAGTCGTCGTAGCCGTGTGCTAGCCCGCCTTCACCTTCTGCACCGCTGCGGTGAACACCTCGTCGAGGGTCGCGGCGTCGGGCGTGTTTGCATCGAACGACATGTAGGTGGCGGAGATTCGTACGTCTTCCACCTGGGCCATCAGCGTCAACATCGACTGGATTACCGACTCGGTTCCTTGGCCGGAGGACACGGTTTGACGTACCGCAAGTGTGTCGTCCGCAGCGATCGGCGGAGCAGGGGTGATCGTGGATCGAATGACGGCTGTCGCACCGGATTTGGTTGCTTCGACCTCCGCGCATTCGCCCAGCTGATCCTCACGTGCCGACAGGGGCTCGGTCACCGAGGTCAACTCGACGGAGATGGTTGCGCGGTTGGCGTTGTCGGTCCCGACGATCAGCGCGGCGTCGCCCGGCGTGACGTCCGCCGGCTTGCAGCCGGGAGGCGACACCTCGGCGCCGGCCGGGATTCCGGTGAGATCCGGTGATGCCTGTGCGATGGCCTGTGGTGGTAGGACGATCGCCTCGTAGGGCGAGGGAAACACTGATGGGTCGACCAGCAGCGCGCCGAGATCGTTGCCGGATTGCGGAGCAGACGACGAGCCCCCTGGGGCGGTGGTATCCGACGCGCCGCCACCCGTGGCCTCGGGCGTACCCGTCACCTCGGCGCTGCACCCGGCCACGAGGATCATCGCCGCACCTGCGGCGCCGAGCAGAAAGGGGGCGCCGAGCGGAATGGAATGGTTGCGCGGTGCGGATCGGCGCTGCACAGGAGGTCCTCCAGTCGGATACGACAACAAAACGGCCGGCTCCACCCTCTCATTCGTAAGTGGGACCGGCCGTTAGGCTCGCCCGCCGAGGTGCCCGGGCGGAGCCCGTCAGCTTCCCGGGCGGAGCCCGTCAGCTTCCCGGGCGGAGCCCGTCAGCTTGCCTGTCGGAGCCCGTCAGCTTCCCTGTCTGATCCATTCCTCCAGATGCGGTGACTCGTCGCCGATGCTGGTCCCGTCCCCGTGGCCGGTGTTCACCCTTGTCTCCGGCGGCAGCGCGAACAACCGGTCTCGGATGGAGCCGATGATGGTCGGGAAATCGGAGAACGACCTACCCGTCGCCCCCGGGCCGCCCGAGAACAGAGTGTCGCCTGAAAACAACTGCCGCGCCTCGGGCAGATACAGGCACGTCGACCCCGGAGAGTGCCCTGGAGTGTGCAGCGCCAGCAACTCCGTCCCCCCCACGGAGATCCGTTGGCCGTCCTCCAGCCCGCCGTGGCCGACACCGGGATGCGTCTGCTCCCACAACATCTCGTCGGCCGGGTGCAGTAATACCGGGGCGTCGAGTTCGCGCGCAAGCTCCGGCGCCACCGTCACGTGATCGTTGTGACCGTGCGTACAGACCACTGCCACGACGTTGCGTCCGGCGACCGCATCGATGATCGGCTGCGCGGTGTGTGCAGCGTCGACGATCACGACCTCCGAATCGTCACCGATCAACCAAATGTTGTTGTCGACATCCCACTCACCACCATCGAGCGCGAACGTCCCCGACGTCACAACCCTCTCCACCCGCAAGTTCGCACTCACAGCTCGACCACCGAACGCAGCACCGAACCCTGATGCATCTTCTCGAACGCCGACTCGATGTCCTCGATACCGATACGCTCGCTCACGAACTTCTCCAGCGGCAACCGGCCCTGTTCGTAAAGATCGACCAACATCGGGAAATCACGCTCGGGCAGGCAATCGCCGTACCACGACGACTTCAACGACCCACCTCGAGAGAAGAAATCGATCAGTGGCATCTCGAGCGTCATTTCCGGCGTCGGCACTCCCACCAACACCACCGTTCCGGCGAGATCACGCGCATAGAACGCCTGCTTCCACGTCTCCGGACGACCCACCGCGTCGATCACCACGTCTGCGCCGAAACCACCGGTGAGCTCCTGCACAGCCTCTACCGCATCCACCGACGACGCATCGACAGTATGCGTGGCTCCGAGATCACGAGCCCACTCGAGCTTGCCCTTGTCCCGATCGACCGCGATGATCGTCGTAGCCCCCGCCAATCGCGCACCCGCGATCGCCGCGTCCCCCACACCGCCGCACCCGATGACCGCGACCGAATCACCCCGTGCAACGTTGCCGGTGTTCATCGCCGCACCCAAACCGGCCATCACCCCGCACCCGAGCAACCCCACCACCGCCGGATCCGACGCCGGGTTCACCTTTGTGCACTGCCCCTCGTGCACCAACGTCTTGTCCGCGAACGCACCGATCCCCAACGCAGGCGAGAGTTCCGTCCCATCCGCCAGCGTCATCTTCTTCGACGCATTGTGCGTATCGAAGCAGTACCACGGCTTACCCTTCCGGCAGGCCCGGCACTGCCCACACACCGCACGCCAGTTCAGCACCACGAAATCGCCGACCTCGACATGCGTCACAGCCTCCCCCACCGTCTCCACCGTGCCCGCGGCCTCGTGCCCGAGCAGGAACGGGAACTCGTCGTTGATCCCACCCTCGCGGTAATGCAAATCGGTGTGGCAGACACCGCACGCGGAAATCTTCACCACCACATCGAAAGGCCCCGGATCCGGAATCGTGACCTCCTCGATCGACACCGGCTCACCCTTCGCCTTCGCGACGACAGCACGCACCTGCTGCGGCATAGTTCCTCCACACTCGAATCGTTTGTCCACTTACTTGAAGACTCCCACAACCGATGCACGGGTAGCCACATGCGCACCCGGGCCGGTGTCGGGTGTTCATGCGGTCGTGACCCTGGCGGCACGAGGACGTCGCGTGGACCGCGTATCGATAAGCCCATGTCTGTTGCGATGGAATTCGACCTTGTCGTGATCGGGTCCGGCCCGGGTGGCCAGAAGGCAGCTATTGCTGCCGCGAAGCTCGGCAAACGAGTCGCGGTGGTGGAGAAGGGGAAAATGCTCGGAGGTGTATGCGTCAACACCGGCACCATTCCGTCGAAAACTCTCCGCGAGGCCGTGCTGTACCTCACCGGCATGAACCAACGCGAGTTGTACGGCGCCGGGTACCGGGTCAAAGCCAACATCACGCCCGCCGATCTACTCGCCCGGACGACGCACGTGATCGGCAAGGAGATCGAGGTCGTGCGGTCTCAGCTACTGCGCAATCGAATCGAACTGATTACTGGGACAGCACGATTCGACGGCCCGAATACCGTTGTCGTCGACGACGCCACCCGCGGCGAGCGCGTGACGGTGACAGCGAAGAACATCGTCATCGCCACCGGCACCACTCCGGCCAGACCTGCCGACGTGGCGTTCGACGACTATCGAGTGCTCGATTCGGACGGCATCCTCGACCTGGCATTCATTCCGTCCTCGATGGTCGTCGTCGGGGCGGGCGTAATCGGTATCGAGTACGCCTCGATGTTCGCGGCACTGGGAACGAAGGTGACCGTCGTCGAGAAGCGCGAGACCATGCTCGATTTCTGCGACCGGGAGATCGTCGAGTCACTTCTGTTCCATCTACGCGATCTGGCCGTCACGTTCAGATTCGGCGAAGCCGTGACGGCCGTGGATGTCGGCCCGTCGGGCACGATCACGACTCTCGCAAGCGGTAAGCGAATCCCAGCGGAGACGGTGATGTACTCGGCCGGACGCCAGGGCTCGACGAACGATCTCGCGCTCGAGAACGCCGGACTCGAAGCGGACGCGCGTGGGCGAATCTTCGTCGACGACAATTTCCAGACGAAGGTCGACCACATCTACGCGGTGGGCGATGTGATCGGGTTTCCCGCGCTTGCGGCTACGTCGATGGACCAGGGGCGGCTGGCGGCCTATCACGCGTTCGGCGAGCCGAGCAAGGGACTGATGGATCTTCAACCGATCGGAATCTACTCGATTCCCGAGGTGTCCTACGTCGGCCGCACCGAGGTGGAACTGACCAAGGGGTCGGTGCCGTACGAGGTCGGAGTTTCCCGTTACCGCGAACTGGCCCGCGGTCAGATCGGCGGGGATTCGTACGGAATGCTCAAACTGCTCGTCTCGACGGACGACCTCTCCCTCCTCGGTGTTCACATCTTCGGGTCGGGCGCGACGGATCTCATTCACATCGGGCAGGCGGTCATGGGGTGCGGAGGTACCGTCGACTACCTGGTCGACGCCGTGTTCAACTATCCGACCCTGTCGGAGGCCTACAAGGTCGCTGCCCTCGACGTCACGAACAAGATCCGCGCACTGGAGAGTTTCGCGCGCTGACATCGGCCGTCCCTACCTGCACGGGAATGTACGACGCACCTGTCGGTGTTCACCCTGGAGAAGGTGTCGGACCGATCCGCAGTGTGCTTTTTGCCCGCGCATACGCGGGTATTCTTGCCTGAAGTCGGTTTCGGCCTCGGCGACGGTTTCCGTCGTGGGCGAATCTACGAAAGGGGTCCGGTATGGACGAGAAGTCGAGCATGTACGAGCTGGAGTTTCCGGCGCCGCAGATATCGTCCAGTGACGGGCAGGGCCCGGTTCTGGTCCACGGACTCGAGGGCTTTTCCGACGCCGGGCATGCTGTCGCCCTGGCAACGAAGCACCTGAGGGATACATTGGAGAGCGAGCTGGTGGCGTCGTTCGCCGTCGACGAACTCATCGACTATCGCTCGCGGCGCCCCACCATGACGTTCAAGTCGGATCATTTCTCCGATTACGACGCGCCGGAACTCAATCTCTACGCCGTCAGGGACAACGCGGGCACCCCGTTCCTGCTTCTGGCGGGTATGGAACCCGATCTGCGCTGGGAGAAGTTCACCACGGCGGTGCGTCTACTCGCGGAGCAGCTCGGTGTTCGCCGAACCATCGGACTGGGTTCGATACCGATGGCAATTCCGCACACCCGTCCGCTCGGCGTCACCGCCCACTCCTCCAACAAGGAACTGGTGCCCGAGGAGCAGAGTTGGTCGGGCGAGCTGCAGATTCCGGGCAGTGCATCGTCGCTTCTCGAGCTGCGAATGGCACAGCACGGACACGAATCGATGGGCTTTTCGGTGCACGTTCCGCACTACCTCGCGCAAACGGATTACCCGGGCGCAGCGCAGACGCTTCTCGAGAACGTCGGTGAGGCCGGGGGCCTCGATCTTCCGCTCGTGGCGCTCGGACAAGCTGCAGCGAGGGTGAAGGAACAGGTCGACGAGCACATCACGGGTAACGAAGAAGTTCAGTCCGTCGTGCATGCACTCGAGCGTCAGTACGACACTTACGTCGCAGCGCAGGAGCAGCAGTCGACGCTGTTGGCCAAGGACGAGAGTCTGCCGAGCGGTGACGAGCTGGGCGCGGAATTCGAGAGGTTCCTCGCCGAACAGGGCGGATTCGACGCCGGACCGGACGCCGCTTCCGGTGGTACGCCCGAGGACACCGATCCGACGACCTGAGTGACCGCACGGTGAGCGGGGGTTCGCATGGCATCCATGCGCACCCCCGCTTTCGCTTGCCGAGACTGCAACGCGGACCGAGGCGGTAGCTCGGGCCGTGGCCTGCGACGAACGAAACGAAGCTGTAACAGAGCGATACGCATCCATCGGTCGCCGATCCCCCGCACACGTGCAAGAGTCATGGCTGACGATTGCCGGGCCCGGAAAGCGACCGAGGGACAGGAGCACCATGAGCAATCCACGCACGCGCACACTACGTCCGGTCCCCGACGCCACGCCGCGGCTGATGTACCGCACGGTGCACGGCTACCGCCGAGCGTTTCGGATGGTAGGCCAGGGCCCCGCGCTACTGCTGGTGCACGGCATCGGAGACAACTCCGAGACGTGGAACGAAGTGATCCCCCATCTCGCGCGCAACTTCACGGTCATCGCACCCGACCTGCTGGGCCACGGACAATCGGACAAGCCCCGCGCCGACTACTCGGTGGCCGCTTACGCGAACGGCATGCGCGATCTGTTGTCCGTCCTCGGCGTCGAGCACGTCACGGTGGTCGGCCACTCGCTCGGCGGGGGCGTCGCCATGCAGTTCTCGTACCAGTTCCCGCACATGGTCGACCGTCTGGTTCTGGTCTCGTCCGGTGGCGTCACCAAAGATGTGCATCCATTGCTGCGGCTCGCCTCGCTTCCGCTGGCCAGTGAAGCGGTCAAGCTGCTGCGTCTACCGGGAGCACTGCCGGCGGTGAAGTTCGCAGGAAACCTGATCGCCAAGCTCAACGGATCGCCGCTGCGCCCAGGAGCCATGCTTCACGACACGCCGGATCTGGTGCGTATTCTCAGCGGGCTTCCCGATCCCACGGCTCACGAGGCGTACCTGCGCACCCTGCGTGCCGTGGTCGATTGGCGCGGGCAGGTCGTCACCATGCTCGACCGCTGTTACCTCACCGAGCACCTACCCGTTCTGCTGGTGTGGGGAGATCAGGACTCGGTGATACCGGTCAGCCATGCGCACCTCGCGCACGCCGCGATGCCCGGTTCGCAGCTCACCGTGTTCGGTAGATCGGGCCACTTTCCGTTCCGCGACGACCCGATGCGTTTCCTTCAGGTGGTCGAGGACTTCGCCGCCTCGACACCGGCACTGGACTTCGAGGAGGCCCGGTGGCGCAACCTGTTGATCAACGGTGTCGGCGAAGACACCATCACCGGTAACGCCAGCACCCGGCTTGCAGTCCTGGGCGCGATGGGGTCGGACGAGCGCAGCGCCACCTGAGCGAGACTTCGCGCCTGAGGCAAAGTGAGCCGACGCCCCGTCGATGGTGCCAGGTAGCCACTCGCCCCATAACCTGTAGTCGTGCTGCTCTCCGAACTCGTTCCCGCCCCGTCTACCGGTAAGAGCCAGGACCCGGACGAGTTGTTCGATGTATTCACATCCTGGACGGCCGAACGCGGGCTGACGTTGTACCCGGCTCAGGAAGAAGCACTCATCGAACTGGTGTCCGGCTCGAACGTCATCCTGGCGACGCCGACGGGTTCGGGCAAGTCGATGGTGGCGGTCGGTGCGCACTTCGCTGCGCTGGCAGCCGGTCGACGCACGTTCTACACGGCCCCTATCAAGGCGCTCGTCAGCGAGAAGTTCTTCGCACTGTGCGACATTTTCGGAGCACAGAACGTCGGGATGATGACCGGAGACGCATCGGTCAACTCGGGAGCCCCGATCATCTGCGCCACTGCGGAGATCGTCGCCAACCTTGCGCTGCGGCAGGGGGCGAACTCCGACATCGGGCAGGTCGTGATGGACGAGTTCCACTACTACTCCGAACCCGACCGCGGGTGGGCGTGGCAGGTCCCGTTGATCGAGTTGCCGAACGCCCAGTTCCTCCTGATGTCGGCGACGCTCGGTGACGTGTCGTTCTTTCGTGACGACCTCACTCGTCGTACCGGCCGTCCCACCACCGTCGTGTCCGGTTCCGAACGCCCCGTTCCGCTGATGTTCTCGTACGTGACCACTCCTGTCAGCGAGACCATCGAAGAACTGGTCAGTACGCACCTCGCGCCGGTGTACGTCGTGCATTTCACCCAAGCTGCTGCACTCGAACGCGCGCAAGCGCTCACCAGCGTCAACGTCGCGTCCAAAGAAGAGAAGCAGCGGATCGCCGACGCGATCGGCCAGTTCCGTTTCACCACCGGCTTCGGCAAAACCCTCTCCCGCCTCGTCCGGCACGGCATCGGCGTCCATCACGCAGGCATGCTGCCGAAGTACCGCCGCCTGGTGGAGAAGCTCGCCCAGGACGGGCTTCTCAAAGTGATCTGCGGCACCGACACCCTCGGAGTCGGTATCAACGTGCCCATCAGAACGGTGCTGTTCACGGGCCTGACGAAGTACGACGGCATCCGAACACGAAAACTCCGCGCCCGTGAGTTCCACCAGATCGCCGGCCGGGCGGGTCGCGCAGGGTACGACACCCTCGGCACCGTCGTCGTCGAAGCGCCCGAGCACGACATCGAAAACGCCCGCCTCGTCGCGAAGGCCGGCGACGATCCGAAGAAGCTCAAGCGTGTGCAGCGCAAGAAGGCGCCGGACGGATTCGTGTCCTGGGGTGAACCGACGTTCGAGCGGATAGTTGCCGCCAGCCCGGAATCGCTGGTGTCGCGCTTCTCGGTCAACAACGCGATGCTGCTCAACGTCATCGCCCGCCCCGGCAACTGCTTCACTGCCATGCGGCATCTGCTCGAGGACAATCACGAAACTCGCCCGGCGCAGCGCGGGCACATCCTCCGCGCGATCACCCTGTACCGCGGGCTGGTTGCGGCCGGTATCGTCGAACAACTGTCCGAGCCGGATGCTGACGGCAGGTACGCGCGCCTCACCGTCGACCTTCAGCCGAACTTCGCACTCAATCAACCTCTCTCCACGTTCGCACTGGCTTCGTTCGAGCTCCTCGATGCGGAATCGCCGACGCATGCACTGGACGTGGTGTCGATCATCGAGTCGACCCTGGACGATCCTCGGCAGATCTTGATGGCGCAGCAGCACGCCGCGCGCGGTGAGGCCGTGCAGCAGATGAAGGCCGACGGTATCGAGTACGACGAACGCATGGAACTGCTCGAGGAAGTGACGTGGCCAAAACCGCTCGAAGAGCTTCTCGTTCCGGCTTTCGAGATCTACCGCGGCGGCCATCCGTGGTTGACCGAAGTGGCGCTGTCGCCGAAATCGGTGGTTCGAGACATGATCGAACGGTCGATGACCTTCGCGGAGTTGATCAGCCACTACGGCCTGACCAGGTCGGAGGGTTTGGTACTGCGCTATCTGGCCGATGCCTACCGCGCCCTGCGTCAGACGGTACCGCCGGAAGCACGGACCGAGGAGGTCCAGGACATCACCGAGTGGCTCGGCGAGCTCGTCCGGCAGGTGGATTCGAGCCTGCTCGACGAATGGGAGAATTTGACCGACCCCGGTGAGGAGCCAGAGGCCAAACCGGAAGCATACGGCGGCGACACACCCAGGCCGATCTCCGCCAACCCGCGGGCTTTCCGGGTTCTCGTGCGCAACGCAATCTTCAAGCGCATCGAACTCGCGGCGGCGCAGCGGTGGGATGCGTTGGACGAACTCGACGACGGTCCCGACTGGGAGGCCGAATTCGAACCCTACTTCGAGGAGTACGGCCAGATCGGTATCGGCCCATCGGCCCGCGGCCCTGCATTGTTCGAACTCACCGTGGGTCGGGAACAAACGACGGCGCGTCAGATCATCGAAGATCCGGACGGCGACCAAGGGTGGTATTTGACGGCCACCATCGACCTCGACGAGTCGAATGCACTCGGCGAGATCGTGTTCGACGATCTCACCGTCACAGCCGGCTGATGCGCTGACGCACCCGTGCGCCAAAAG
>NZ_JBAWFH010000080.1:0-7481 GCF_049591685.1 Rhodococcus sp. (in: high G+C Gram-positive bacteria)
AGAAAGATCCGCTGACGAAGTGCTTCTTCAACCTCGGCAAACAGGACTCCGACGGGTTGAGCAAAGGCAACTTCGTCATCGACGCCGAATTCCGCGCCTACCTCGAACCCGTTCTCGCCAAACTCGCCAAAGCCGGCAACTGCAACCCTGAAGAACCCAATCCCCTCGTGGACGACCTCGATCGCAGTGCCGGCGGTGATGGCAATGGCAACGACGGTGATGGCAATGGCAACGACGGCGGTGGTGACGGCGAGCCGAGCGGTGGTGGTGACGGTGGTGGTGGTGACGGTGGTGGTGGTGGTGACGGTGACGGTGACAGTGAGAACCAGGATCCGACATTGTTCGACAAGCCGGGCGGAGACAAGCCGGGCGGAGACAAGCCGGGCGACGGTGCAGTCCGCGATACGGCTACCTCCGCTGACGAGAAGCGCCGTGCCGGAAGGGATACGCGCAGTCAGGGACGCCGCAACCACGACGCACTCAAGGCGGTCCTACGTCAGATGCTCGCCTCCGGCGCGCTCGGCACGCACCGCGGACTTCCGGTCACCGCGGTCATCACCATGACCGCCAAGGACCTCGAAACCGCCTCGGGGCACGCGGTCACCGGAACCGGATCGCTCGTCTCGATCCGCGACGCCATCCGCATGGCCTCGCACGCGCATCACTACCTTGCTGTCTTCGACGACGACGGACGCGCTCTGTATCTCGGGCGCTCCAAGCGACTCGCGTCGGCAGATCAACGCATCATCCTCATCGCCCGCGACCGCGGCTGCACCTTCCCCATGTGCACCCGTCCTGCGACGTGGTCCCAAGCGCACCACATCAACGACTGGGAGCGCGGCGGCTACACCGACGTCGACTCACTGACGTTCGGCTGCGATCTGCACCATCCGCTCGTCGGCGAAGGCCCGAACGATTGGGCAACCACCACCACCGGCCCGGATCATCCGCAACCCGGCCGAACCCAATGGCATCCACCGGAAGCCGTCGACCCGAACCGCCGCGGGCTGGTCAATCACTACCATCATCCCCAGGAATACCTCTACGACGAACCGGACGATCCCGAGCAGTAGCGCTCGGCCTCAGTCCCGCAGTGAGATTGTAAATCGTAGCGGCACAGTCGAACTGTGCCTCCTACAGTCGTGTGCCCAGCAGCCTCAGCACCTCAGGGCCATTCTCTCCGCGGTAGAACGTCGGACATGAACCGATGCAGCGCCGGGTTTTCGTTGTCCGTTCGCCATGCTGCGTCGAGTTCGACGGGCTTGCTCGGCGTGGTGTCGACCGGTCGGAACACGACACCCTCGGGCTGCATCGTGGTCGACGACTCCGGCACGAGCGCCACCCCGATCCCGGAGCGCACCAACACGAGCATCGTGTGCACCTGCGTGACGTACTGCACGTAGCGGGGGGTCACACCCACGACCGTGAACGTGCTGATGAGCAGCTCGTGGAAGTACCGAGCGTCGACCGGCGAGTACATGATGGTCGGCTGATCGTCGAAATCCTCCACTGTGAGCGAATCACGTTCGGCCAACGGATGATCGGCGGGCAAGGCTGCAACGAGTGCTTCGTGTAGGACGGGCCGTGACGCGATCCCGGGCCGCTTGAGCGGCGGCCGCGCCAAGCCGAGATCGATGTCGCCGATGGTGAGCGATTCCATCTGCACGGCCGACACCATCTCTCGCAACACGATCTTGACGTCGGGCAGCCGGTCTCGCGCAGCGTCGAGCAACTGCGGAAGCACTGCGTGAGCGGACGCGCCGGTGAAGCCGACGACCACCGTTCCGAGGTCCCCCGTCGGAACGCGCCGTACGGTGAGGACGGCACCTTCGGCCAGGTGGACGATGCGGCGTGCGTCGGGCAGAAACGCGGCGCCTGCTGCGGTGAGGGTGACCGAGCGTGATGTTCTATCGATGAGCTGAACGCCCACTTCGTTCTCGAGCTGCTGAATCTGCCTGCTCAGCGGAGGCTGCGTCATGTGCAGGCGTTCGGCTGCGCGACCGAAATGGAGTTCCTCTGCCACTGCAATGAAGCAGGTGAGCCGGTTGAGCGAGAACATCCATGCACTCCTTGAATCACAACAGGCCGTTCGTGCCTAGGTCCAGTATCAACCTAGTGCACGAACGGCCTGTCCTGATCGAAGTCGCTACCAGCGCGGGCAGGTGTTCTCGAAGCTCGGATCGATGCTCTTCATATATCCGGTGTCGTCGCGATCGCGGATACCGCAGTCGAGGTACTGCTGGTGCAGCCCCGCGAGTGCGTCCTCGTCGATCTCGACGCCGAGGCCAGGCCCGGTGGGGACCGCTACCGCACCGTCGACGATCCGGAGAACGCCAGGCTTGACGACGTCCTCGGATTTCCACGGCCAGTGGGTGTCGCACGCGTAGGTCAGGTTCGGCGTCGCCCCGGCGAGGTGCACCATCGCGGCGAGACTGATACCCAAGTGGCTGTTGGAGTGCATGGACAACCTGAGGTCGAAGTTGTCGGCGACGCCGGCGAGCAGGCGTGACCGCTGCAGGCCGCCCCAGTAATGGTGGTCGGAGAGGACCACCTGCACCGAGTCCTTCAGCACCGCGGGCTTCAGTTGATCGAACGCGACGACGCACATCTTGGTCGCGAGCGGCATCTTCGCCTCACGAGCAACTTCGGCCATCCCGTCGAGGCCTGGCGTCGGATCCTCCAGGTATTCGATGATGCCGTCGAGCTCGGATGCCACGCGAATCGATGTGTCGACGGTCCAGGCGGCATTCGGATCGAGACGCAGCGGCAGATCGGGGAACGCTTCGCGCAGCGCCTTGATGCCGGCGATCTCCTCGTCCGGTGAAAACACGCCGCCCTTGACCTTGATGGCGCCGAATCCGTACTCGGCGATCATCTTCTGGGCCTGACGTACGAGCCCGTCCGGATCGATGGCCTCGCCCCACTCGTCGGCTTCGGCACCGGGATGCGCCGCCCACTTGTGAAACAGGTAGGCGCTGAACGGGACCGCATCGCGCACCCTCCCTCCGAGGAGGTCCGACACCGGACGGCCCAAAGCTTTGCCCTGGACGTCCAGGCAGGCCACCTCGAAGGGGGAGAACACGCGGTCCGTGGTGCTGGCTGTCGTGATCATGCCGGCGACCCCGTCGCCACCGGTGATCGTCGACGACGCCAACTCGGTGTCGATCGCAGCACGAATACTGTTGAGCGCGAACACCTCGAGGCCGGTGATGGCGAGAGCTGCTGCCTCGAGTCGCTTCAGGTGCGCGGTGTCGGCATAGGTTTCACCCAGCCCGACCAGCCCCGCATCGGTATCGAGCTGAACGATCGCACGCAGTGCATACGGCTGATGCACACCCACGGTGTTCAGCAGAGGCGGATCGACGAAAGCAACCGGCGTGATGCGCGCACCCGTGATGCGGATCGATTCCAATGTCAGTGAACCGCGAGCTCGTTCGCCAACACTGCACGACCGGCGGCGAGTATCCGGGTCAGCTCGTCGAGGTGAGGCGTGCTGATGTCGACGAGCGGGGGACGAACCGGACCGGCTTCGATGCCTTCCATGGTGACGCCGGCCTTGATGAGCGAGACTGCGTAGCCGGGGACCTGATCACGCAGGCGGACCAGAGGATGGAAGAAGTCACGCAGCAACGCGGCAGTGAGCTGCTCGTTCCCGGTCTCCATGGAACGGTAGAACGCCAATGCCAGTTCCGGAGCGAACGCGAACGTGGCCGAGGAGTACAGCGTCACACCGATAGCGCGGTACGCCTGCTGCGAGACCTCGGCGGTGGGAAGACCGTTGAAGAACTGGAACGGCTTGCCCGACGGCTCCAGTGCATCCAACACGGCTCGCACGATGCGGCCGACCTGGTCCAAATCGCCTGTGCCGTCCTTGAAGCCGACGACGGTGGGCAACTGGGCAACCTCGACGGCGGAGTTCTCGTTGAAACGTGCGTTGCCGCGGTTGTAGACGATGACGGGGAGATCTGTGCTGTCGGCGACGGCCTTCGTGTAGCTGACGAGTCCGGCCTGCGGCATCGTCACCAGGTACGGAGGGAGCAGCAGGAGGCCGTCGGCACCGTTGGTCTTGGCGCTGCGCGCGAAAGCCTTGGCCTGGGCGACGGATCCGCCCGTTCCGGCGTAGACCGGAACGCGGCCGCCGATGACGTCGACGGCGGTCTTGACGATCTTGCCGAACTCTTCGAGCTCGAGGGCGTGGAATTCGCCGGTGCCGCAGGCGATGAACACTCCGCCGGGCCCTGCGTCGACACCCTTCGCGATGTGTGCGGCCAGCAGGTCGTGGTCGACCTCACCGGATGCGGTGAACGGGGTGACGGGGAAGAAGAGGACTCCGTCGAGCATTGTGTCTCCTAGATGTGGGGAACGAAAGGTGAGTGGGGGAGTTCAGTCTTGGGTGAGCCGGCCGTCGACACGACGCCAGATTTTGTCCGGGTTGCCGTCGGCGATAGCGCTGGGCAGCAACGATGCTGGAACGTCCTGGTAGGCGACGGGTCGCAGGAAGCGCTCGATGGCGAGCGAACCGACGGACGTGGTGCGCGAGTCGGACGTCGCGGGGGACGGGCCGCCGTGAACCATGGCGTGTCCGACCTCGACACCGGTGGGCCAGCCGTTGAACAGAATGCGGCCGACCTTCAGTTCCAGTACTTCGAGGAGCTTGCCCGCTTCGGCGTGGTCGGCGTCGTCGGTGTGAATCGTCGCGGTGAGCTGGCCTTCGAGACGTGCAGCGACCTCTCGAACCTGCTGGGCATCGGCGCATTTGACGATCAGGCTGGACGCGCCGAATACCTCTTCCTGTTCCACCTCGGAGGCAACGAAGCTGCTCGCGTCAGTTACGAACAGAGCGGGCCGACCGACGTTCGGGGCGTCGGATTCGGTGCCGCGGGCGAGTTCGGTCGCCGACTTGGCGAGTGCCTCGACGCCGTTGGCGTAGCTCTCGGCGATGTTCGGGGTGAGCATCGTGGTCGGTGCGCATCCGGTCACCGCAGCCGAGGCTGCGTCGAGAAACGACTGCAGTCCGGGGCCGTCGACGGCAATGACGAGACCGGGATTGGTGCAGAACTGGCCGGAGCCCAACGTCAGCGAACCGACGAATGCCTCACCGAGTTCGGCGCCACGGGCCTCGAGCGCATTGTCGAGCACGAATACCGGGTTGATGGAGCTCATCTCGGCGTAGACCGGGATCGGCTCTGGGCGGCCGGCTGCTGCTGCGACGAGCGCCAGTCCGCCCTGGCGTGATCCGGTGAAACCGACGGCCTTGACCCGGGGGTCGGTGACAAGTGCGGTGCCCAGACCGCGACCGGAACCGAACAGCAATGAGAAGGTTCCCGACGGCATTCCGGTGGAGGCGACGGCGTCGGAGATTGCGCGACCGACGAGCTCGGAGGTACCGGGGTGCGCGTCGTGGCCCTTGACGATGACGGGGCAGCCCGCTGCAAGTGCCGAGGCCGTGTCGCCGCCCGCGACGGAGAAGGCGAGGGGGAAGTTGCTGGCGCCGAACACGACCACCGGGCCGAGCGCGATCTTGCGCTGACGGATGTCGGAGCGCGGCAACGGCGTACGGTCCGGCAGCGCGGGATCGATGCGCGCGCCGTTCCAACCACCGTCGCGGAGAACGGAGGCGAAGAGTCGGAGCTGGCCGGTGGTGCGTCCGACCTCGCCGGTGAGGCGGCCCATGGGCAGACCCGATTCTGCGACTGCGCGCTCGATCAGGGTGTCGCCGAGTGCGGCGATGTTGTCCGCGATGGTCTCGAGGAACTGTGCGCGGACCTCGGAGGACGTGGCGCGGTAGTCGGAGAACGCCGCAGCCGCTGCTGCGCAGGCTGCTTCTACATCTGCGTCGGTGCCGTGACCGTATGCAGGTTCGAGCTCCAGGCCCGTGCTGGGGTCGATGCCGTGAACCTGGGTGCCGGATCCGGCCACCGGGGTACCCGCGATGATCATCCGTCCGGTCAGGTCGGTGGAGTTCGTCGTCGATGCTGTCATGGTGACTCCTCTTCTGTGTCTGTCGATCACTGGCGTTGTCCGTCGATCAGGGATGCAGTGGGCGGTTTCCAGTGACCTGCCTCATAGCCGTCAACGCTAGAGAATCGATTGATACGTGTCCAAGTCAAATACTCGCGGCAGCGATGCAGAATGAGTATCAGGGCCGGTGCGGCGGGCGCGTGTCGAAGTGGCCTGACCATGCCGATAGTGCATCACTCGATGCGCTTATCGACTTGGACAGGAATCGATCAACTTACTTACTGTTTTTGGTGAGCCAAGTCACCCTGCAGAAAAGGTCGACACAATGAACTCCAGCACCACCCCGGTCGTCACCGAGATGCGGGTCATCCCGATCGCCGGACACGACGACATGCTGCTGAACCTCAGTGGTGCGCATGCCCCGTACTTCACCCGCAACCTCGTCGTTCTCACCGACTCGGACGGACGTACCGGCGTCGGCGAAGTTCCCGGCGGCGAGCCGATCCGGCAGACGCTCGAAGAGGCGCGTCCCTTGGTCGAGAACCGCAGTATCGGGCAGTACAACGCTGTGCTCGCAGAGATGCGCCGCACGTTCGCCGACCGTGATTCCGGCGGACGCGGTGCGCAGACGTTCGATCTTCGCATCGCAATCCACGCTGTCACGGCTGTGGAGTCTGCACTGCTCGACCTGCTCGGTCAGCACCTCGGCGTCAGCGTCGCCGCGTTGCTCGGTGAGGGTCAGCAGCGCGACAAGGTCCAGGCGCTCGGCTACCTGTTCTTCGTCGCAGACCCCAACAAGACCGATCTCGCCTACCGCAGCCCGGCCGATGAGGCCGCAGGCGCCGACGACTGGCTGCGCGTCCGCCACGAGGCGGCGATGGATCCCGACGCGATCGTGCGCCTCGCCGAAGCAGCGCACGCCCGATACGGATTCGCCGATTTCAAGCTCAAGGGCGGGGTTCTGCCTGCAGCCGAAGAAGCGCTCGCGGTCACCGCGTTGGCAGAGAAATTCCCGGACGCGCGCATCACATTGGATCCCAACGGTGGTTGGCTGCTGAAGGACGCGATCGAGACCTGCCGCGGGCTGCGCGACGTACTTGCCTACGCCGAAGATCCTGTCGGACCCGAGGGCGGATTCTCCGGCCGCGAAGTGATGACCGAGTTCAAACGCGCAACCGGCCTACAGACCGCGACCAACATGATCGCAACCGACTGGCGCGAAATGGGCCACACCATTCGCTCGGGTGCCGTAGACATCCCGCTTGCCGACCCGCACTTCTGGACCATGAACGGTTCGGTCCGCGTCGCGCAGCTGTGCGACGCATGGGGACTCACGTGGGGATCACACTCCAACAACCACTTCGACGTCTCGTTGGCGATGTTCACTCAGGTGGCAGCAGCGGCACCGGGGAACATCACCGCCATCGACACCCATTGGATCTGGCAGGACGGCCAGCGCGTCACCAAGGAGCCGTACGAGATCGTCGACGGCTACCTGACGGTCCCGGACAAGGCGGGCC
>NZ_JBAWFH010000081.1:0-11737 GCF_049591685.1 Rhodococcus sp. (in: high G+C Gram-positive bacteria)
GGCCGACAATGCCCCTTACGCCGGCGCGCAGAGTCACGACCAGCAGGCGTACTCCGATCAGGGATACGACCAGGGCGGACAGGCCTACTCCGATCCGGCATACGGACAAGAGGGCTACGGCCAGCAGGGCTACAATCAGCAGGGTTACGGTCGCCAGGACTACGGTCAGGGTGCCGGCCAGCAGGGTTACGGCCAGCAGGCATACGGCCAGCCGAACTACGGCCCGCAAGGTCAGCAGGCGTACGGCCAGACCGAGTACGACCAGCCCAATCACGATCAGCAGGGCTACAACCAGCCGAGCTACGACCACCAGGCGTACTCCGAGCCCTCCGGCTACCAGCAGCCGTCGTACGACTACCCGCCCCAGCAGGGCTACCAGCAGAGCGCCGGACTCCCGACGGCCGGCTACCAGCAGCCGGCGTACGGCTACGACGAGCCCGCCTACAACGACAGCCAAGGACTGACTGCCACCCTGCAGTTGGAGGACGGAAGCGGTCGCTACTTCCAGCTCCGCGAGGGTCAGAACATCATCGGCCGCGGTCAGGACGCACAGTTCCGTCTCCCGGACACCGGCGTCTCTCGTCGCCACGTCGAGATTCGTTGGGACGGAAGGGTCGCGATGCTGTCCGATCTAGGTTCGACCAACGGCACGACCGTCAACGGCTCGCCCGTTCAGGACTGGCAGTTGGCGGACGGCGACGTCGTCCGGGCCGGCCACTCCGAAATCCTCGTCCGCATCGTTTGACGCCCGTCACCAGTATGGTGATCGACACGCGCAGATTCACTCTAGGATGCTGCGTGAGAAGTCGTGTCGGTACGGCCGCACGAACCCGGGGAAAAGTTGTCGGCCCACTGGGCCGACAAGCGTGCCGCGGGGAAGGCCGAACAGTAACGACCGAGACGAGCGGTGACCGCGATGGTTGCGAAGGAGGTGGACGGCTGTGCAGGGATTGATTCTGCAACTGACCCGAGCAGGTTTTCTGCTGTTGCTGTGGTTCTTCGTGTGGGCCGTTCTGCGGACGCTCCGGAGCGACATCTACGCGGCATCCGGAATCCGGATGCCCGCGCGGTATTCGGGTGGATCGAAGGTCCTCCCCTCGTTCAACAAACAGAAGGTTGCCAAGAATCTCGTGGTGACACAGGGCGGTCTCGCCGGAACCAGAATCTCGCTCGGCACACAGCCGGTGCTCATCGGCCGCGCCGATGACTCCACGCTGGTGCTCACCGACGATTACGCGTCCACCAGGCATGCACGCATCTCTCCCCGCGGTGGTGACTGGTACGTAGAAGACCTCGGTTCGACCAACGGTACGTATCTGGATCGGGCCAAGGTCACCACGGCCGTCCGAGTGCCGCTCGGTACGCCGGTGCGGGTCGGCAAGACCGTGATCGAGCTGCGCCCGTGACCCTTGTTCTTCGCTATGCGGCCCGCAGCGACCGCGGACTGGTCCGATCGAACAACGAGGATTCGGTGTATGCGGGGGCACGCCTGCTCGCTCTCGCCGATGGCATGGGCGGCCACGCAGCCGGTGAAGTGGCGTCGCAGTTGATGATTGCCGCGCTCGCGCATCTCGACGACGATGAACCCGGCGACGACCTACTGGGCAAACTCGGAGCGGCGACGCGCGAGGGCAACGCCTCCATCGCCGACCAAGTGGAGGAGGAGCCCGAGCTGGACGGCATGGGCACCACGCTCACCGCAATCCTGTTCGCCGGCAAGAAGATCGGCCTCTGCCACATCGGTGATTCGCGCGCCTACATGCTGCGCGACACCACGCTGACGCAGATAACCCGCGACGACACTTTCGTTCAGTCGCTCGTCGACGAAGGTCGCATCACCGCCGAACAGGCACACACGCATCCGCAGCGTTCCCTGATCATGAGGGCGTTGACCGGCAACGAGATCGAACCGACCCTGACGGTCCGCGAAGCAAAGGCCGGCGATCGGTACCTGCTGTGCTCCGACGGACTGTCCGACGTCGTCAGCGACGAGACCATCGAGAACACGATGAACGAGGGCGATTGCGGCGCCTGCGCCGATCGGCTGATCGAACTCGCCCTGCGGAGCGGCGGACCGGACAACGTCACCGTCGTCGTCGCCGACGTCATCGACCTGGACTACGGCCAGAGTTCGCCCATCCTCGGCGGGGCCGCGAGCACCGAGGACGAAGAGGACGCGCCGCCGCCGAACACGGCAGCGGGACGCGCCGCGGCGATGCGGCCTCCGCGAGCCACACCCAAACGTGTCACGACGCCGGTGGTTGCACCGGAGAAGAAGTCTCACAAGCTTCGCTGGACGCTCGTCGCGCTTGCGGTCATAGCCCTGCTGGTCGGTGGCGCATTCGTCGCCAACACGGCCATCCGCAACAACTACTACGTGGGCGAGGACAGCAACCGCGTCGTCGTGATGCAGGGTGTCCCCGGCTCGATCCTCGGATACTCGCTGCAGTCGGTCGACACCATCGGATGCCTCGACGAGAACGGCGAGCTCACCCTCGCGCCCGCCGCCGGCGCACCCGCCGACTGCGATGTCTTCGAGGTCGACGATCTCGCTCCCGCAGCACGCGAACAGGTAAGGGCAGGCCTTCCGTCCGGCACGCTCGACGACGCAACCGGTCAGATGACGCGCCTCGCGTCGGGAGACCTGTTGCCGCCCTGCGAGACCACACCCGAGCCCACCACGACAGCTCCCGCTGCGCCGCCCACCCCGGCAGCCCCGCCCGCAGATCCGGCAGCACCGCCTGCGCCTCCAGCACCGCCCGAGGCGACACCGACGGCCACCCCAACTCCGACGGTGACTGCGATCCCCGGTCAGAACTGCAGGGCCGGTACCTGATGAGCTCCAATCCATCTGCGGGGGCATCGTTTCCGAGCCCACCGGGCGGATTTGCACCTGCGCCCGTTCTGTCGAACCGCCGCAACGTCGAGCTCCTGCTGCTCGGCGTGGCCGTACTGATCACCACGTTGTCGCTGGTGTTGGTCGAGGCCAGCCAGGAGCAGGCCGTCACTCTCGATCTGGCCAAGTACGGTCTCGCGTATCTCGGCCTGGTCACCGTCGCGCACCTCGCGGTTCGCCGGTTCGCTCCGTATGCCGACCCGTTGCTGCTCCCGATCGTGGCTCTGCTCAACGGACTCGGACTCGTGGTCATCCACCGACTCGATCTGGCCGATCAGCAATCCGCGCAGTACCTGGGCCAGGAGATTCCGTCGCCCGACGCGACGCAGCAGGTGCTGTGGACGACTCTCGCAATCGCGGGTTTCATCGCACTTCTGGTGCTGCTGCGCGATTACCGGACGCTTGCTCGCTACAGCTACACGGTGGGTTTGTGCGGGCTGGTGCTGCTCGCCATCCCGGCGATCCTGCCTTCGGCGTTCTCCGAGGTCAACGGCGCCAAGATCTGGATTCGGTTACCCGGCTTCAGCATTCAACCCGGCGAGTTCGCCAAGATACTGCTGCTGATCTTCTTTGCTTCGCTGCTGGTGGCCAAGCGCGAGCTGTTCACCACCGCCGGTAAGCACTTCCTCGGCATGGATTTTCCGCGTGCACGCGACCTCGGGCCGATTCTGCTGGTGTGGGTCGTGTCCGTCGGCGTGCTGGTGTTCGAGAAGGATCTGGGTTCGTCGCTCCTCATCTTCGGCACCGTGCTGGTGATGATCTACATCGCCACCGAACGCGTCGGCTGGCTGCTCATCGGCTTCGGGCTCCTACTCCTCGGCTTTCTGTTCGCGTACCGCGTGTTCGGGCACGTCAAGATCCGTGTCGACACCTGGTTGCGGCCGTTCGAAGATTACAACGACACGGGATATCAGATCGTCCAGTCGATGTTCAGCTTCGCGACGGGCGGCCTCGCCGGTACGGGCCTCGGTAGCGGACGACCGTCGCAGGTTCCGTTCGCCAAGACGGACTTCATCATCGCCGCGGTCGGTGAAGAACTCGGTCTGATCGGACTGACCGCGGTGCTCGTCCTGTACCTGATCTACATCATTCGTGGTCTCCGCACCGCGTTGGCGGTCCGGGACAGCTTCGGCAAATTGCTGGCAGCCGGTCTCTCGTTCACGGTTGCCATCCAGATCTTCGTCGTGGTCGGCGGCGTCACCAAGCTCATTCCGCTGACCGGCCTGACCACGCCGTACCTGTCGTACGGCGGGTCCTCTCTCCTGGCCAACTATCTTCTTCTGGCGCTGCTGATCAAGATTTCCGACGCCGCCCGCGAGCCCGCCACTCCGAAGAAGAAGCCGACCCCGGCTGCACCGATCGCCGAAGCGCCGACCGAAATGGTGAAGCGCCCATGAACACTCCCCTTCGCCGCGTCTCCATCGCCGTCATGGTGATGGTGGTCGCATTGCTCGCCAATGCCACATACCTGCAGGTCATCAAGGCCGACGACCTGCGATCCGATCCGCGCAACTCCCGCGTGCTGCTCGACGAGTACTCCCGTCAGCGCGGCCAGATCTCCGCCGGCGGGCAGGTGTTGGCTGCGTCGATCGCGACGGACGATCGCTACAAGTACCTGCGCACCTATCCCCCGAACCAGGCTGCGCCCAACAGCCCGCTTGCCAACGCACCGGTCACCGGCTTCTACTCGATGCTGTACTCGAGCACCGGCCTCGAGCGCTCCGAGGACGAGGTCCTCAACGGCTCCGACGACCGCTTGTTCGGGCGTCGACTGTTCGATCTGGTCTCCGGCCGCGATCCACGCGGCGGGAACGTCGTGACGACGATCGATCCGGTCGTGCAACAGGTTGCCTACGACCAGCTGACTTCCCGGGGCTACACCGGAGCTGTCGTCGCCCTCGAACCGTCCACGGGACGCGTCCTCGCCATGGCCAGTTCGCCGAGCTACGACCCGAACCTGCTGGCGAGCCACGACGGCGCACAGACCAGCGAGGCCTGGGACAGCCTCAACGCCGATCCTGCCAAGCCGCTGCTCAACCGGGCCATCTCGGCCACGTACCCACCGGGATCGACGTTCAAGGTGCTCGTCACCGCGGCGGCTCTCGAAAACGGTGCGACGCCCGACACCCAGCTCACCGCGGCACCGACGATCACACTGCCCGACACCTCGACGCAGCTCGAGAACTACAACGGCAGCACCTGCGGCGGCGCAGCCACCGCTTCGCTGCGCGAGGCCTTCGCGCGCTCCTGCAACACGGCGTTCGTCGAACTCGGCATCGACACCGGCGGCGACGCCCTGCGTGAGGCCGCGAGCGCGTTCGGTATCGGCGAGGAAACCACGTCGCTCTCGCTGCCCGTCGCGGACAGCACGATCGGGCCCATCCCGGATGATGCCGCCCTCGGCCAGAGCAGTATCGGCCAGCGCGACGTGGCACTGACGCCACTGCAGGACGCCGTCATCGCTGCCACCGTCGCCAACAGCGGCGTGCGGATGGAACCGCATCTGGTCGATCAGCTGCAAGCCCCGGATCTATCCGACCTCGCCTCGACGGCGCCGCAGTCCGCGGGTGAAGCAATCAGTCCCGAGACGGCCGCGACGCTCACCGACCTGATGATCGGGTCGGAAAACAATACCGGCGGTCAGGGCAAGATCCCGGGCGTGCAGATCGCGTCGAAGACGGGCACGGCCGAGCACGGCACCGACCCACGCAACACGCCGCCGCACGCCTGGTACATCGCGTTCGCACCTGCCAACGACCCGAAGATTGCCATCGCCGTCATCGTCGAGGATGGCGGAGACCGCGCCCTCGCCGCAACGGGCGGTTCGGTGGCAGCGCCGGTCGGTCGAGCTGTCATCGCTGCCGGACTGCAGGGGAGGTGACTTTTCCGTGCCACTGAAAAACGGTGCTGTCATTGCACAGCGCTACCGACTGCTGCGGCTGATCGCCACGGGCGGCATGGGCCAGGTGTGGGAGGCGATGGACAATCGCCTCGATCGCAGGGTCGCCGTCAAAGTCCTCAAGGCCGAGTTCTCGGAGGATCCGGAGTTTCTCGAGCGTTTCCGCTTCGAGGCCCGCACCACTGCGCAGCTCAACCACCCCGGGATCGCCGGTGTCTACGACTACGGCGAAACGCGCGACGAAGCAGGTGAATCGCTCGCGTACCTGGTCATGGAACTCGTCAACGGAGAACCGCTCAACGCCGTGCTCGGCCGCGTCGGCAAGCTTCCGTTGGGGCACGCGCTGGACATGCTCGAGCAGACCGGTCGATCACTGCAGGTCGCGCACACCGCGGGTGTCGTTCACCGCGACGTCAAACCCGGCAACATCCTCATCACGCCTGCGGGTCAGGTCAAAATCACCGACTTCGGCATCGCCAAGGCCGTCGATGCATCCCCCGTCACCAAGACCGGCATGGTCATGGGCACGGCCCAGTACATCGCACCCGAGCAGGCACTGGGCTCCGAAGCGACCTCCGCCAGCGACGTGTACTCACTCGGCGTCGTCGGTTACGAAGCGCTGTCGGGTACGCGCCCGTTCGTCGGCGACGGCGCACTGACGGTCGCGATGAAGCACGTCCGCGAGATGCCGGCGCCGCTCCCGGCCGACCTTCCGCCCGGCGTTCGCGAGCTCATCGAGATCACGATGGCAAAGGATCCAGCGGCGCGCTATGCGAACGGTGGTGAATTCGCCGACGCGGTCGCCGCCGTCCGAGCCGGCCGCAGACCACCTGCTCCGGGTAATGGGCGCGGCCCGGGCACCGGGCGCGTCTTGATGCCCGGCGTCGTGGCAGCTCCGATTGCGGCAACCGGCAGCACCCAGATGATGCCGACCTCACAAAACGAGTACACCGGCCCGCGTACCGGAACGGCCGCACCTGTCGACCCTGCCCCGAGCGGTATGTCCTCCGGGCAGAAGGCGCTTGCGTGGGGAGGCGTCGGTCTTCTCCTCCTGGCGTTGGTGATCGCCGGATTCCTACTGTTGAACCGTGAGGACGAGACTCCCACGCCGTTCACTCCGCCGACGACGACGCAGCGTCAGGTGCCGGCGACCACCACGACCACCACCACCACGACAACCGAGGAAACGACCACCACCACGCAGCCCACGACGACGACGGAAGAGCCGACGACCACCACCACGCAGCCGACAACCACCCAACCCACGACGACGGCACCCACCACCACGGGCGCAACCACCACTCGTCCCGGGTTCACCCTGCCGACCATCCCGGGATTCGGCGGAGGCGGCGGTGACGAGGAGGAGCCACAGGGCGCCCGTCGGTTCCGGGGCGGCGACGAAGCTCCTGGCCAGGCAAGTACCGACTCTCCGAGCCCTGAACTTTCCAACACTGAACTTTCCAACACTGAACTTTCCAACACTGATCTTTCGAACAACGGTCAACAAGGACAGCCATGACGACTCCCCGCAACCTCTCCTCCCGCTACGAGCTGGGCGAGATTCTCGGATTCGGCGGGATGTCCGAGGTGCACCTCGCTCGCGACAGTCGACTCGACCGTGACGTGGCCATCAAAGTGCTCCGCGCAGACCTTGCCCGCGACCCCACCTTCTATCTGCGATTCCGTCGCGAGGCTCAGAACGCCGCCGCGCTGAATCATCCGGCCATCGTCGCCGTCTACGACACCGGCGAGGCGGAGACCGAAGCCGGTCCGCTTCCCTTCATTGTCATGGAGTACGTCGAGGGCAGCACGCTCCGCGACATCGTCCGCGCCGAGGGTCCGATGGCTCCTCGCCGGGCAATGGAGGTCATCGCCGACGTGTGTGCGGCGTTGGATTTCAGCCACCGCAACGGCATCGTCCACCGCGACGTCAAACCGGCGAACGTGATGATCAACAACGCCGGCGCCGTCAAAGTCATGGACTTCGGTATCGCCCGTGCGATCGCCGACAGCTCGAGCCCCATGACGCAAACCGCCGCCGTCATCGGCACTGCGCAATACCTCTCTCCCGAACAGGCGCGTGGCGAGCAGGTGGACGCGCGATCCGACGTGTACTCACTCGGCTGTGTGCTCTTCGAGATCCTCACCGGAGAGCCACCGTTCAAGGGCGACTCGCCGGTTGCCGTTGCGTACCAACATGTTCGGGAAGACCCGGAGCTGCCGTCGCACGTCAATTCGGGCGTGCCACGCGAACTCGACTCCATCATCTTGAAGGCGATGGCCAAGAACCCGGCCAATCGCTACCAGTCCGCCGCCGAGATGCGCACCGACCTGGTTCGCGTACTCGGCGGGCAACGGCCGGGCGCGCCGACGGTCATGAACGACGAGGATCGCACCACCATCCTCGGATCGATGGACGCCCGCGCTCCGCTGCCCCGGTCCTCGGCAGATTCCGCGCCCGCCGCGCCTTCTGGCAGGCACGCCGACGACGACGACCGTCCGCGGCGCCGAGGTCTTCGGATCGCGCTGGCGTCGATCGCCGCACTGATCGTGGTCGGTATCGTCGGTGCCTTCCTGTGGTCTCTCGGCGCAGGGTCGACGCCGGCGCGCGTCGCGATCCCCGACGTCACGAACCTCACTGCATCGGACGCCGAGGCACGGCTGCAGGAGGCCGACCTGCGCGTCGCCATTCAGGAGAAGCCGGATTCGACGGTTCCCTCGGGCAACGTCATCGCGACGAGGCCGGGTGCAGGCGCAGAGGTCGACTCGAAAAGCACGGTCAACCTCGAAGTGTCCAGCGGTCCCGAGCAAATTCAGGTGCCGCCTCTGACCGGCCGGAACCAACAGCAGGCCGCGCAAGCGCTGTCCGCGGTCGGTCTGCTGCTCGACAGCAACATTGCGCGCGTTCCGTCCACTCCGGAAAATCTCGACAAGGTCGTCGAGCAGAACCCGTCGTCCGGGGTGGGCATCGCCGTCGGCTCACCCGTACGCATCACGCTCGGCACCGGGCCGGCTCAGGTCCGCGTACCCAACGTCGTCGGGCAGCAGCTCGAGGTCGCGCAGGGCAATGTCGAAGGCGCCGGGTTCCGAGTGCAGGTGGAGAACATCGACTCAGGTCAGCCCGTCGGTGAAGTCGTCTCGACCAGTCCGTCCGGTGGATCGAACGCCGTCGAAGGTGACACCGTCACACTGCGGGTATCCAACGGCGACAAGATCCCCATGCCGGACCTAGTCGGTCTGACCCCTGCTCAAGCGCTCGCAGCCCTAGAGTCGGCGGGCTGGACCGGTACGAGCTCGAGCTTCCAGACAAGCACCCAGGGCACCCTCGACCCGACGCAGGTCGGCCGCATCGTCAACCAGGCCGAACCCGCCGGGTCCGAGATCACGAAGTCGCAGAGTGTGAGCGTCGACGTGGGAAACCTCGGCATTCCGCCGCGTTGATGCGCTCCGCGCCCGTGTGCACAAAAGGTTGTTCCAGCAACCCGAAGTGCGCACGGGCGTCAGTGCATCACACTCGCGACCTGCGCCTCGAGCTTGTCGACCAGTGCGTCGTCCATTTTCCAGCCACAGACGGTCAACCAGTTGGCCAGCATCCGGTGGCCGCCCTGCGTCGAAATCGACTCCGGGTGGAACTGCACTCCATGGATCGGCAGTTCGCGGTGCCGCATGGCCATGATCAAGCCCGTGTCGGTGCGTCCGGTGACCTCGAGCTCCTCGGGCACGGTGTCCGCGACGACCGTCAGGGAGTGATAGCGCGTCGCCGTGAACGGGTCGGGCAAGCCGTCGAGCACGCCGATTCCGCCGTGATGCACCGAGCTGGTCTTGCCGTGCAGCAGTTCGGGCGCGCGGTCGACGGTGGCGCCGAACGCAGCGCCGATGGCCTGGTGGCCGAGGCACACACCGAGTAGCGGCGTACGGGCAGCGGCCGCGGAGGTGACGAGATCCATCGTGGCGCCTGCCCGCTGCGGGGTGCCGGGTCCGGGACTGAGCAGGATGCCGTCGAACTCGGCGGCGACGGCGTCTCTGTCGTCCAGCCGCTCGTCGTCGTTGCGCCACACTGTTACTTCGACTCCGAGCTGACCCAGGTATTGAACGAGGTTGAAGACGAAGCTGTCGTAGTTGTCGACGACCAGAATGCGCATTGACCAAGGATAGGTCAGCACCGCACTCACGCTGGGCGCGCGTACCGCATCCGGACCGAGCCGTCGTATGCCGGAACCGTCAGGTCGTCAGACGCCTCGACGCCGTAGCCGAGCCCGTACCGCAGCGCGTACTGAGCGAAGAGCGTGACCCCGGGTTCGTCCGCCAGCGCTGCGGACAGTCGAGCCGGGTCTCCGATGGCCGTCACGATGTACGGCGGACTGTAAGTGCGGCCGCCGAGCAGCAAGGTGTTGCCGATACAGCGCGGCGCGACCTGGCTGACGATGCGTTGATCCTGCATTGCGACGGCTTCGGCACCTCCGGCCCACAGTGCGTTGAGGACGCTCTGTACGTCCTGCTGGTGCACGACGAGGTCATCGGGCGACGCGTCCGCCGCATAACGCCCGTCACGGCCCCTGGGCGCATCGGTCATGGTGACGACGACGCCCGGGCCGGATTCTGCGGTGAGGCCCGCGGGTGCCATCAGGGGGTCGGTCCGGTCGAGCGCCTCGCCGACGTCGGCGTCGACCGAGCCGGTGACGGCCTGGAGTTCGCCGAGACGCCGCGCGAGGTCATCGCGCACGATTTCGGCCTGCCCTGCGCTGTCCTGGGCGGATCGCACGAGGCTCGACAGCCTGGTGGTGTCACCGCGGCGAATCTCGTCACCGTGAGAGACCTGGCGCGTCGTCGCGAGCAACATGCCGACCACGAGAGCGACGATGAGCACCAGCAATTGCCACAGACGTGTCCCCCCGACTGTGGTGCGTCGGTCCTCCGAGGCCATCGTCTCTCCGTTGCTCTGGTCTCTCCGGTGCTCTCCCCAGCGTTTCCGCTGCGCTAGCGTGTACTGGGCATGCGCGGTTGTTTCCGGCCACCCTGGACGAAACGTTACTCGGTCGTCGGGCCGGCTCACGGTCTCACGCGACGCGGGCAGGAAGAATCTGTCCACAGGCAGGGGTGCGCTTGTCCACAACATGCGCATCCGTTTGCCGCGTTTGTCCACAGGGGCCTCGCGCAACGCGGGTGCGGCCGTACGAAGCAGTTCTACGAAGGGGAGTCAATGCCGAAGTCGAAGGTCAGGAAGAAGAAGGACTACGCGATCGCACCGGGGACACGTACCCCGGGCGCCGCACAGGCTGGGCCGTCGAGCCCGGTCTACGTCGCCGTGATGTTGGGATTCATGCTGGTCGGGCTGCTGTGGCTGCTCGTGTACTACCTCGCCGCCGAAAGCATCACCTGGATGAACGATCTCGGCGCGTGGAACTTTCTGATCGGCTTCGGCTTCATGGTGGTCGGGTTGGTCATGACCATGCGGTGGCGATGATCGCGCTGCCCGTCGGCACTCGGAAGTTCCGAGTTACACCCGTGTCATTCATCCCCAATGTGGATAAAGCCTGTGGATAACTTTTCTGACTCTCCACAGCCTGTGGATAACACTACGTGGGCGACGCCCATAACCGCGGTTGTCGCAATGGGCGTCGGCGGGTTCGCGCTGGTCACGGCTGCGTTGCTGACTAATACAGACTCTGCCGGACGATTTCTCGTCGTCGCCGCGGCTGTTGGCCTGTGGATAATCGCCGGTTTGGCCGCGTATCAGCGACCGCGGCTGTGGATGAACGGGTCGTCGCTGTCGATGAAGCGGTTGACCGGTGTGCGAACCTATCGCCGCGAGGAGATCACCCGGGTCAAATTGGTGAGGTATCCGCGAATGGGGCGCCGGGTACCCATGCTCGAGATCGACGTTCGTCAGGCCGGAGAACACGACGACAGATTGATCATCTTCAGTCGGTGGGATCTCGGGA
>NZ_JBAWFH010000082.1:0-3752 GCF_049591685.1 Rhodococcus sp. (in: high G+C Gram-positive bacteria)
ATGTTCGGCTAGGTACGCCGCAGTGAGGCGACCGACGAACCCGGTCGCGCCGTAGACCACGACGTCGTACGTTCGTGGCGTTGCAGTGTTGTCGGCTGGTTCGGTCGAAGTCATGTACTGGACAGTAACGCCTAGCACGAGTGCAGTCGAAGGACCCGACAGTAGAAGGAGTCGGTAACCGGAGGCCTAATGAAGAGGCAGAGCCGTTCTACGGCGAGTCCGCAACGCGAAGAAACCCGCCCACGATACTAGAACCGCAAGCACGACGAGTAGCTGTATCGCGACGATGGCGCTGTCCGGGTAGATCACGCCGGTGAGGTAGTGATCGATAAATCCCGTCGACGGCAGTGCCGCTCCTCCCGCCTGTACGCGAGCCCAACTTTCGAGCGCGGTGAGGGGACATTCGACGCCGACCCCGATGGACAGCACGCCCCACGCAGCGGCAGCGGCATGAAGCCAGATGGTGCGGGGCAACTTCCATGCGATGAAGCCGCCCACCACGACGTAGGCGACGAACGCCAGATGCACCACGACAGTGAGGTCGGCGAGTGCCCGATACAGCATGTACCGAACTGTAGGCCTCAGAACGACCAGGTGTGCACCGGACTACCTTCGTCCATGAGAATCAGATAATCCGCGAGCATTCCCGCCAATGCCGATCGGCGATCGTCGCCTGCTCGCTCCCGAGCCACGACCGCGTCGCGCTGCCACACCGAGCCCGACCGCTTCCCGAGGCAACGACCTTCGATGACCTCGAGATACTTGTCGCGGACGGCAGTGTCGACGCCGTATGCGGCGAGCCCAGCATCGGCCATGGGCAGCAGCCTCCTCAGCACCAGTTCCTGCGGACTGACCCAGCCGACCTCCGGCCAGTAGAGACGAGAGTCGAAGCCGCTGCGCGCCGCGGAATGCAGGTTGTCGACGGCGGCGTCGTAGGACATCTGCGTCCACAGCGGGCGGTCGGCGTCGGCGAGGCATTTAACCGTGCCGTAGTAGAACGCTGCGTCGGCGAGAGTATCGATCACCGATGGTCCTGCTGGCAGCACACGGTTCTCCAGTCGGAGGTGGTGACGCTCGCCGGAGTTGTCGTAGATGGGCCGGTTCCACCGATAGACGGTGCCGTTGTGCATGGTGAGTTCCGACAGGTCGGGTGTACCGCCCTGAGCCAGAACCTCTTTGGGGTCCTCGTCGCTGCAGACGGGCAAGAGGGCGGGGAAGTAGCGGGAGTTCTCCTCGAACAGATCGAAGATCGAGGTGATCCACCGCTCGCCGAACCACACTCGCGGCCGCACACCCTGGTTCTTGAGTTCCTGAGGCCGCGTGTCCGTCGCCTGCTCGAACAGCGGGATTCGCGTTTCGTGCCAGAGAGCCTTGCCGGCGAAGAACGGAGAATTCGCAGCCAACGCAACCTGCACGCTCGACAGTGCCTGTGCCGCATTCCAATACGACGCGAAATTCTCGGGTGCAACCTGGAGGTGCAGTTGTACCGAAGTGCAGGCTGCCTCGGGAAGAATGGTGTCCGACACCGTCGACAGTTCCTCCGGCGCAACCGCACCGGGCAAGGCGACACCGGAGATCTGCAGTTCGATGTCTTCGCCACGGGCTGCGAAGATTTGTTGGTTGAGTAGGTCGTACCGCGGGTTCGCCGACAGCCACCGATGCTCGAAGTGCTTCTCCGCCAGCGTGGGCAGCGTGCCGATCATCGCGATGCGACTGCCTGCTGTCCGTGCCTTCTCGTCCGCCGCGTTCAGTGACCGACGGAGATCACTCTCGAGCAACGCCACGCTGTCCCCGCGCAGCAGGCGGGGCTCGACGTTGATCTCGATGTTGAACTGGCCGAGCTCGGTCTGATAATCCGGATCGGCAATGGCGTCGAGAACCTGCGCGTTGGCCATCGCCGGTGCCATGTCGTCGTCGACGAGATTGAGCTCGATCTCCATCCCGATTTTCGGCTCGCCGACATCGAAGTTCTCGTCGGCCAGCATGATGCCGAGCGCATCGAGGCAGTCCTGCACCTTCTGCCTGAAACGGTGCCTGTCCTGTCGAGTGAACTTGCGCTGCTCGACGTCGTCGCCCATCCTGACCACCTGTTCCTCGGCACTGGTATCGCCCCGGGGGTGTCGTATAGCCGTGAGTGCCGTTCGGCAAACGTCACCAGGGTGAGGGGGCGAAGTCTTTCAGGAACTGTCCGTACATGTCGACGCCGAGTTCACCCTGCACGATGGGGTCGTAGACGCGGGCCGCTCCGTCCACCAGGTCGAGTGGTGCGTGGAAGCCTTCGTCGGCGAGACGCATCTTGGTCGGGTGTGGCCGCTCGTCGGTGATCCACCCGGTGTCGACCGCACTCATCAGAATGCCGTCGGCGAGCATCTCTTTCGCGCTCGTGCGAGTCAACATGTTGAGTGCTGCCTTCGCCATGTTGGTGTGCGGGTGGCCGGGTCCCTTGTATGCCCGGCTGAACTGCCCCTCCATCGCCGAAACATTGACCACGTACTTCCGCCGTGCCGGAGATGCCTGCATGGCAGCGCGCAGCCGCGATACCAGAATGAAGGGTGCCACCGAATTGCACAGTTGCACTTCGAGAAGCTCGACGGGATCGACCTGCTCGACGGTGTGAATCCAGCTGTTCGTCTCGGCGAGGTCGGGCACCAAACCGCCTGCGTCTATGGCGATTCCCTTTTCGATGCGGTCTGCAGTCGCTGAACCGGCAACGAGTGCAAGCGAACTCACGGCTTCCGGCGTCAGTACATCGGTGCCGGACACTTCGCCTGTCGAGGTTCGGGGGAGCGAACCGGCGAGCGAAGCGGGGTGCGCGTCGCTCGTCCTACCGAACGTCGTCACCACGGGCACGGTGCCGGCGGGTAGCGCATGCGCTTCGGCATCGATCAGTGCGCTGTAGGAGCCTGGCGACCGTTTGACCGTTTGCGCCGCGTTGTTGATCAGGATGTCCAGGGGACCTTCTGCAGCGACCGAGTCGGCGAGCGCCACCACCTGGGCGGGGTCTCGCAGGTCGATACCGACGATGCGAAGCCTGTGCAGCCATCGATCGCTGTCCTCCATCGCCGAGAAGCGCCGAACCGCGTCCGACGGGAACCTGGTGGTGATGGTCGTGTGTGCGCCGTCGCGGAGGAGCTTGAGAGCGATGTACATACCGATTTTCGCGCGCCCGCCGGTCAACAGCGCGCGGCGCCCCGACAGGTCCGTT
Organism: Rhodococcus sp. (in: high G+C Gram-positive bacteria); assembly: GCF_049591685.1. Lineage (GTDB taxonomy): Bacteria > Actinomycetota > Actinomycetes > Mycobacteriales > Mycobacteriaceae > Rhodococcoides. The sequence goes on from NZ_JBAWFH010000082.1 coordinate 3,206, forward strand.
CGCGCGGAACGTCTGCTGCGGTTGGTGCTCGCGCACTCAGGACAGAGCTGGTGGTAGAACGAGTCGACGAGGGTGTACCGCTGTTTGCAGATGTAGCAGGGTCGTGCGCGAATCAGTGTCCCGGCGTACTCGCCGTCGGCGCGCGCCGTGAGCGACACGCCTGCAGTTTCGTCGTCGATCCGCTCCGGAGAACCCGTTGCCGTGGCAGCGACCACAGCTCGATCCGCTTCGGACTTCGCGTTACGTGCGGCGATCCGACGGGTTCGCTTGAGGTCCTTGAACAGCTGGCCCGAAGCCCGCTGAACAGCAAGGGAATCGGGGTGCGTCTTGTCGAGCGCACCGGCTGCCTTCAACACCCGCAGACACGTCTGCAGATCCCCTGGATCAATCCCCTCAGCCCCTGGATCAATCCCCTCAGCCCTTGGATCAATCCCCTCAGCCCCCGGATCGGTACCTTGCGAAGCGATGTCGTACGCCGTGTCGGTCACAGGGACTGTCCTTTCGAGCGCGCCGCCAGCACGCGCGCACCATACAACGAGATAGGCCC
>NZ_JBAWFH010000083.1:0-6829 GCF_049591685.1 Rhodococcus sp. (in: high G+C Gram-positive bacteria)
CGCAAACCAGCAGCGCGACCCCCAGCAAGGCGCGGCTACACAGCAGTCGGGGCCGCAGCAGGGAACGGGGCCGCAGCAGCAGCCGCAGACCAATCTGTCGGCGCGAGGTGGAACGTTGCCCGCGGGAGCGCCCACGGACGCCGGTCAGCGTGGTGCGTACTCCGGGGCCGACAGCACGGACGAGAAGACGCAGCGTCGCGAAGCCGCCAAGACGAAGGCTGCGGGCATCGACGGGCCCACCCGCAATATCGAGCGCAAAGATCTGGCGAAGGACATGCCGGACCTGTCCGAGGTGCGGCACTCGTCACCCACTGCGGAGACGCAGAGGGTCGGTCAGCCGATGACGATCGCGGGCCGCGAGGACGGTGAGCCGCTGCGCGCGACCATTCAGCTGCGCAAGATAGATCCGTGGTCGACGTTGAAGATTTCGTTGGTCATTGCGGTATCGCTGTTCTTCGTGTGGATGGTTGCCGTGGGCCTGCTCTATGCGGTGCTCGACGGGATGGGCGTCTGGGATCGTCTGAACAGCGCGTTCACCGACATCGTCTCCGAATCAGGCGACGGTGGCTTGGTCAGTGCCGGGCAGGTGTTCGGGTACGCAGCTGTGATCGGTCTCATCAACGTCGTGCTGTTCACTGCCCTGACGACTATCGGATCGTTCATCTACAACCTGTCATCGGACCTGGTCGGCGGCGTCGAGCTGACGCTGGCGGACCGCGACTGATCACGTCGACGAGGGTGCCGCATCGGGCCGTTTTGGAGTACAGCGGTCCGATACGGTAATCTCACTCCTCGGTTCGGCAAGAGAAATCTTGCACGGATCGAGGTACGAGGGCCTATAGCTCAGGCGGTTAGAGCGCTTCCCTGATAAGGAAGAGGTCGGAGGTTCAAGTCCTCCTAGGCCCACACCGAACGCGACGAAGAGGGTGAGTTTCCATCAAGGTTCTCGTTCTCTTCGGAGCGGTGGTAGCAGTGGCGGTCACCCTGTCGAAGATGCGTTCCAAGCGCGGCGGAGATGGTGTCTGGCACAAACTCTCGAACGTGTAGGGTATCGTTCGCTAGTCCGGTTCACCCCGGGGCCTTAGCTCAGTTGGTAGAGCGCTGCCTTTGCAAGGCAGATGTCAGGAGTTCGAATCTCCTAGGCTCCACAGTTTCACGAAAGGCGTTCGGCTTCGGCCGAGCGCCTTTCGTCGTTTCGGACACGCTGTGGGCGACCGGCGTTTGTGACCTCTGCCAACACGGCCGAATGCGTTGCGGGAACAGTCCCAGACAATCCCGATCAAGCGTGATCGACGCCACCGCGCGCCCTAGGGTCTGTCGAGTCGGGATTCGTCTGCCCACTCCCGGGTCGGGGAATCGCGCGGAAAAAGGATGGTCCACGATGCGCTACCTCGATCACACCGAACTGCTCACCGAACTCGAACCGACGTTGGAGCAGAACCTCGATCGTCACCTGTCGATGGCGAAGGAATGGCACCCGCACGATTACATCCCGTGGGACGAGGGCCGGAACTTCGCGGCAATGGGCGGTCAGGATTGGGACATCTCCCAATCGTCGTTGTCCGAGCTGGCTCGAATCGCGATGATCACCAATCTGCTCACCGAAGACAATCTCCCGTCGTATCACCGGGGCCTGGCGGACAATTTCTCACTCGACGGTGCCTGGGGTACGTGGGTGGGTCGCTGGACCGCCGAGGAAAATCGGCACGGCATCGTGATGCGCGACTACCTCGTCGTGACGCGCGCCGTCGACCCCGTCGCCCTCGAGCAGGCCCGCATGCAACACATGACCACCGGTGTCGACGCCCCGATGGACGGCAAGAACTTCCTGCACTCGGTCGCCTACGTCACCCTGCAGGAGCTCGCGACAAGGGTGTCTCATCGCAACACCGGTCTCGCCTGCGGTGACGAGGTGGCCGACCGAATGTTGGCGCGTATCGCCGCGGACGAGAACCTCCACATGATCTTCTACCGCAACCTCGGTGCTGCGGCGCTCGATCTGACGCCCGATCAGATGGTCAACGCCATCGCCGACGTCGTCACCGATTTCTCCATGCCCGGGTTGAACATGCCGAACTTCCGGAAGAACGCCATGGTGCTCGCCAAGAACGGGATCTACGACCTACGCCAACACCTCGACGAAGTGTTGATGCCGGTACTCCGTAAGTGGCAGATCTTCGAACGGAACGACTTCACCGGCGAAGGGGAGAAGGGCAGAGACCGTATTGCCGCATTCGTCGACGACCTCGCCGTCAAGGCAGCGAAGTTCGAGGAATCGCGCGACAGGCTTCTTGCCCGCGAAGCAGCGCGGTCCCAGCTGGTGTCCTGAACGCGGCGATCACGGGCGAAGTTCGTTCGGCAGTTCTCCAGACGACGGAAAGTGTTAAAGTCCCGCACGACAGACGTCGTCGCCGCCTCGAGCGCGATGTTCTCATCGGAGGTGGGCTGTGGCGAACCGACGCCGTCGTACCCGTGCAGCGCACCTTCTTGTCCGGCCCCACGTCAATTTGCGGCTCGGCAGTGGACGGCTCGCGTGATCGATCGCGTGTTCGCTGCCTGGCCGAAACTCGACGAGTCCGGACTGACGCTACTGGTGTACGTCATGGGCACCACGTTGCTCTACGCCGCCAGCGGTAGCGCGTCGTGGAGTACTGCAGGTGTCGCGGCAAAGGTGGCCATCCTCGGTGCAGTGGCGATGGGTATCGCGTCGACCGTCGTTCTGCTGCGAACAAGAATGCCGAGTCCCAAACGGGCGATCGGCACGGTGACGTCGATGGCAATCGCAGCCGTCGCCCTGTCGTTCGCCGCCGCGTCGACGCTTCCGGCCTTTCTCGTGTGCTTTCAGGCGACGATGTTCCTCGGGATGCACATCGGCGCGTTCTGGTCGGAACGAAATGCCGGCGTATGGGTGGGCGTGCTTGCGGTGTCGGCGGTGGCCGGGGCCGTTATGGGGTCGTATCAGTCCTCGTTCATCGCGTACGTGCTCATCGCTCTGGGCGTCGTCGGCGCGACCGAGGTGTTCGGCGTCTTCGCCCGCCGCATGCGCTATTCCGCCACCCACGACGCCCTCACGGGGCTGCTCAATCGCTTCGGGTTCGAATCGAAGGTGGAGAATATGCTTCCCGTCTGTGCAGCCAGGGGCCTGTCGGTGAGCATGGCGGTGCTCGACCTCGACAACTTCAAGCAGATCAACGACGAGTACGGGCACATCGCGGGTGACGTTCTGCTCGCCCGGGTGGCCAAGGCGTGGAAGGCCGAAATCGGGCGCCGCGACGTACTGGGCAGATTGGGCGGCGACGAATTCGTCCTGTTCATGCCCGGTGTCCTCGAGGCCGAGGCGTGGCAGATCATCGATCGCCTGCGCCGCGCGCATCGCGCGGAATGGAGTGTGGGCCTGGTGTGCATGCCCGCAGCCCGCCGGTGGGCCGAAATCTATCGGGCCGCGGACACCGATCTGTATCGCGCGAAACGCAGCCGTCCCCGCAGCGACGCCACGCCGCGTGCGCCGCACGTCGATTCCGACGAAACGGAGTGGAGAATAGCGCGTTGACGCGCTCGCCACAGAATTCATCCACAGCCTGGGGATAGATTTCTGGGCGCCATGCCCAACCCGTGTTGGATACGTACAGGTCGGCCCGAACGCCGACATTGTGCGTTACCGTCGGGGAGGGCGAAAAATGCTGTCGTGGAGCGATATTCGAGGGTGGAACGTCGACGAGGTATCGATGCTGTCGATACAGGTGATCAATGCGGGCTCACATCTGCGCATCGAAGCCGACGAACTCACACGGGCAATGGGTCGACTGCACTGGGAGGGGGATGCGGCCAATGCCGCTCGCGCCGACCTGCAGGTACGGAGCGACGAATGCTTCCGCGCTGCAACACAACTCGATGAGATCGGCCGATGCGTCGCGGAGGCCGCAGCTCGGATGTACCCGATAGCGTCCCTCGTCCGAGAGAGCGTGTCCGTCGGCGCGGAACAATCGTTCGCCATCGCCGACGACGGGGCCGTCACCGACAGCCTCGTCGCGTACACGACGAGCGCCGCGGACGCCTGGGAGGAAGGCCGGCATCGCCTGCGCCTGCTGCGAGAACTGACCGAGCGGGTGCACGTGACGTTGCGTCGAGCGACGGAGATCGACGAAGACACAGCTGCCAGCTTGCTGGACGGCGGTGAAGACCGAGAACAGATTTCGCAACCACCGTTGCCCGCTCCGGGAACAGCACCCGCGAATGCAGCCTTCTGGGCATCGCTGACGCCGATCGAACAGGCAGCTTTGCTCGACCGGCACCCCGGGTCGATCGGCAACCTGGACGGTATTCCGGCTGCGGTCCGCGACGACGCCAACCGCGAGGTGCTGCGGGCGGAGCGAGTGCGACTCGAGGGGGTTGCCAAGCAGTTGGCCCATCGGGTGGAGAACAACGTCTTCGGCGGGTTGTTCGACGACGCAGACGCCGGCCTGAAACAAACCCTCGAGCGGCTCGATGCCCTCGACGCGATCACCCGCACCCTCGAGAAAGGAGATCGTCAACTGCTGGTGCTGGACAACTCGACCAGCGACGAGACCTTGGCGGCGATCGGTGTCGGCGACGTCCACACAGCCACGCACGTCGCGGTGTTCGTCCCCGGGTTCGGTTCCGACGTAGCCGACGACCTTGGGCGATATGACGGCGACATCGGCGCGCTGAAGACGCAGGTGCAAGCCCATCTACCGGCGCAGGAGAGCGTCGCGTGCGTGACGTGGATGAACTACCAGACGCCGGAATTCGGAATGGCCCTGCTCGATCCAGGCCGCACGGTCGCGACATCGGCGGCCGCTGCGACGGGCGGGCAACGACTGACCTCGTTCCTGGACGGACTCGACGCCGCGCGTTCGCAAGATCCCCACCTGTCGCTCCTCGGACACTCCTATGGGTCGCTCACGGCAGCGATGTCGGTGCGCGACGCCGACGCCAATGGGGTGGACGCCCTGGTGGCGTTGGGTTCACCAGGGCTGGATGTGCGCGACGCGAGCGCTCTGTCCGTGCCGCCCGGAAGTGTGTTCGTCGGCGAGGCTCCCGGCGACATGGTGGCAGACCTCGGAGCGTTCGGCGTGGACCCCAGCGGGATGGACGGTGTACGGCTGCTGGCAACCGACGAGGCGTCGAACTTGAAACAGGCGCAGGGACACAGTGAGTACCTGACCGAGGGCACGCTGATTCAGCGCGACGTCGCGCTCGTCGTCGCCGGCCGTACCGACGAGCTGCGGTAGGGCCCGGCTACCGAGCCGGTTCGACTATTGCTCGGCGTGCTGCGCCGAAGATCCGTTGACGGGCGTGGGGGTGTCTTCGTAGTCCGACAGGCGAGGCGGTGCATCGGCGGCCGGCACGAATTCGCGTCGACGACGCGTCGCCAGCACCGCAACGCCCGCAGCTACACCGAACACCGCGCCGAACACGAGGAAGCGACGAGTCCGCCCGGTGGAGGTACCCGTCTTCGTGGAACCACGGCGGGCAGCTCGGCTCTCGGATTCGCGGTGCGCGAGGCCGTAGCCCCGCTTGGCCAGCTGATAGCCGATGCCCGCGTACCCCATGGAGAACAATCTCGCGCCTTTCAGCGCAATGCCCCCGGTGCTCACGGCGACGTCCCGAACCTGCGCAGACTTCGATGTGCTCGTCATGTCTCCACTGTTCCACACAGGCGCGCGACCGATTCGGCTGTGGTGCGAGGGACACTGCTGTGCGGTGCGACAGACACGCCGCGGGCCGGCAGTGGCACGATGGAGGGGTGACTTCACCAAACAAGACATCAACGGCCACGCTGCACACCAACCGCGGCGACATCGTCATCGAGCTCTTCGGCAATCACGCGCCGAAGACGGTCGAGAACTTCACCGGTCTCGCCGACGGATCCAAGGAGTACTCCACGGCCAACGCGTCGGGCGGGACATCCGGACCGTTCTACGACGGCGCCGTCTTCCACCGCGTTATCGACGGTTTCATGATCCAGGGTGGAGACCCCACCGGCACCGGCGCCGGCGGACCGGGCTACAAGTTCGCCGACGAGTTCCACCCGGAACTCGTCTTCGACCGCCCGTACCTGCTGGCCATGGCAAACGCCGGCCCGGGCACCAACGGTTCGCAGTTCTTCATCACCACCGGCAAGACCCCGCACCTCAACCGCAAGCACACCATCTTCGGTGAAGTGACCGACGAGGCGTCCAAGAAGGTCGTCGACGCGATCTCCGGCACCCCCGTCGGCCGCGGTGACCGTCCCGTCGACGAGGTCGTCATCACCAGCGTCACGCTGTCCTGATTCGGCTCGTCTGACACCCGCTCGCGAAGGAACTTCACGATGACGAACCCCGGCTGGGGTGGCGCGCACGGCGATCAGCCCACCCCACCTCAGGCGAGGTGCGTCCGGCATCCCGACCGGCCCACCGGATTGGCATGTTCGAGGTGCGGCAACCCTGCCTGCCCCGAGTGCCTGCATCCGGCGGCGGTCGGCCAGCACTGCCTCTCGTGTGTTCGCGCGGGCAACGCATCCGTCCGTCGCGCCAGAACGGTCGCGGGAGCGACCACCGGCGCGGCGTACGGGCTCGTCACGTACATCTTGATGGGCCTCAACGTGCTCGCGTTCGGCGTCACTGCGGCCCAGTCACGCAGTGCGCTCGACAATACGGCCGCGTCGTCGCTGTTCGACGCGTGGGCGTTGTTCCCGCCGGCTGTGGCCACGGGCGATGTCGAACGGCTTCTCGGCAGTGGATTCCTTCATATCGGACCGTTCCACCTGTTGGTCAACATGTTCGCGCTCTACATCATCGGCAGAGACGTCGAAGCGATCCTCGGA
>NZ_JBAWFH010000084.1:0-4822 GCF_049591685.1 Rhodococcus sp. (in: high G+C Gram-positive bacteria)
GCGCTCAACTCCGATGGTTGGGGCTCGCAGCTCAAGGTGGTTCGGGTCAACGACTGGACCACCGAGTGGACGTACGGCGATGTCATCGACGTCGTCAGCGGTGCCGGTGCGAATCTCGACGCCATACTCCTGCCCAAGGTGGAGTCGGCGCAGCACGTGCACGCCCTCGACCTGTTGCTGACGCAGGTCGAGAAGACGAACGGCCTGCCCGTCGGCGCTATCGGGATCGAACCGCAGATCGAAAGCGCCCGCAGCCTGCGCAACGTCGACGAGATCGCCACGGCGAGCCCACGTGTGCAGACGCTCGTGTTCGGTCCGGCCGACCTCATGGCGAGCGTCAATATGCGCACCCTCGTCGTCGGTGAGCAGCCGGAGGGCTACGACACCGGAGACGCCTACCACCACATTTTGATGACGATCCTGTTGGCGGCTCGCACCCACGGCCTGCAGGCCATCGACGGGCCGTACCTGCAGATCCGCGACGTCGACGCCTTTCGCCGAGCTGCGGGTCGAACCGCCGGACTCGGCTTCGACGGCAAATGGGTACTGCATCCCACCCAGATCGACGCGGCCAACGAGATATTCAGCCCCCGACAGGCCGATTTCGACAAAGCCGAGGACATTCTCGAGGCGTACGAATTCCATACGTCCGCCGAAGGTGGAGCGCGGGGCGCGGTGATGCTCGGCGACGAAATGATCGACGAGGCCAGCCGCAAGATGGCGTTGGTGGTCTCGGCGAAAGGCCGAGCGGCCGGGATGGTGCGAACACGGTCGGCGCAGGCACAATAGGGGAATGACAAATCCTCTCTCGCAGCCCAGCCGTCCCGGTCAGGGACTCCCGACGCCGCCGTCCGGTTGGCCGATCGGGTCCTACCCGACGTACGCCGAGGCGCAGAAGGCCGTCGACTACCTCTCCGATCAAGAGTTCTCCGTACAGGACGTCACCATCGTCGGAGTCGACCTCATGCAGGTCGAACGCGTGCTGGGCCGGTTGACGTGGCCCAAAGTCATTGGCGGCGGCGTCGTTTCGGGTGCCTGGCTCGGACTCTTCTTAGGTCTCGTGTTGGGAATCTTCACCAACGGCAACATCGTCGGTGCCCTCATCATCGGCATCGTCGGTGGCATCGTGTTCGGCCTGATTTCCGCCGCCATTCCCTACGCGGCAACCAAGGGCCAGCGCGACTTCGCATCCAGCATGCAATTGGTCGCGGGGCGCTACGACGTTCTCTGCGAGCCGAAGAGCGCAGAGCGGGCACGCGACATGTTGGCCAAACTTTCTCTGTAGGTTCCCTCTCAGGTTACGGAATAGTCCCAATTCCCCCTCCCGCCCGGGTAGTTCGGTTACGTTTCTTTACGTGCAGGGCAGTGAACGGCAATGAATGCTGCACACGTGAACGAAATTACGGAGGCGGAAAGTGCCGAGACAACGTGGTCCTAGGCCTGCAAACGCAACCAGAATAGGGGTGCTGGCTGCCGCGGCACTGGTCGCGAGTCCGTTGCTGGCGGCCTGTGGGTCGTCGGACACCAGCACACCGGTGCTGAGTTTCTACACCGCGGCGGACGGCGCCGAGCAGTATGCCGCCGCCGCAGAAGAATGTTCGGCGGCGTCGAGCGGCCGCTACAAGGTGGAGCAACGAACACTCCCCAAGAGCGCCAACGATCAGCGACTCCAGCTCGCCCGGCGACTCGCGGGCAACGACGACTCTCTCGACCTGATGACGCTCGACGTCGTGTGGACGGCCGAGTTCGCCGAAGCCGGCTGGGCGCTTCCCGTTCCGGACGACCTCGCCGCGAGCCTCGAAGGCGGAGCCACACTCGAAGGCCCCCTCGCCACCGCCCGTTGGCAGGACCAGCTGTACGCGGTTCCCCTCAACTCCAACACCCAGCTGCTCTGGTACCGCCCCGATGCCGTGCCGGGCGGAGCGCCGCCGCAGACGTGGGACCAGATGATCGACATGGCCGAAGCCAACGCCGCTGAAGGCAAGCCGGCATACATCGGCGTTCAGGCCAAGCAGTACGAGGGCCTGATGGTGTGGTTCAACAGCCTCCTTGTCAGCGCAGGCGGCCAGGTCGTCGGTGACGACGGCACCACCGTCGAGCTGAACGACACCCCGGAGCACCGCGCAGCCACCCAGAAGGCACTCGAGATCATGAAGCGGGTCGCCACCGCCGACGGCCACGACCCGTCGATCTCGCAGACCGACGAGGCAACCGCCCGTTTGGGAATGGAGGCCGGCAACTCCGCGTTCCAGGTCAACTATCCGTTCGTGCTGCCCGGCATCAAGGAGAACGCCGCCGCGGGTGCAGTTCCGTACCTCGATCTCACCACCGTGCCTGCGGAGCAACAGGACGCCGCCATCGCCGAGGTGTTCCGCAGCGCGCCGTACCCCGCCGTCGTACCGGATACGCCCGCGAAGGTCACCATCGGCGGCTTCAACATCGGCGTCGCGAAGACCACCCAGAACGAAGAACTGGCCTGGGAGGCCGTGGCCTGCCTCACCAACGAGGACAATCAGCGCAACAACGCCGTCAACGGCGGCGTGCCTCCGGTGCTTGCCCAGCTCTACCAGGACCCCGAGTTCCAAGCCGTCTACCCGGCCTGGGAAGGCGTTCTGGATTCCATCGAGAACGCCGCCGTCCGTCCGGTCTCGCCCGCGTACCAGAGCATCTCGATCCTTCTCGCCGACGCGCTCAATCCGCCCCAGGACATCGACCCGGTGGCCGACGTGGACAAGCTCGCCGATCTGGTCTCCAAGGCAGTCAATTCCGAAGGGCTGATTCCATGAGCGCAACGTTGGACAAAGAGGAAGTCCTGAAAAAGGTCTCCGACGGCAAGAAGGCCGAACGCAGGTTGGGCCTGACGCTCATCGCGCCCGCCGCCATCATGATGTTGGCCGTCACCGGCTACCCCATCCTCTACGCCTTCTGGCTGAGCTTGCAGAAGTACAACCTGGCGTTCCCCGACGACCGCGAATTCGTCGGGCTCGCAAACTACGTCACCGTGCTCACCGACGGCTACTGGTGGACGGCATTCGGCGTCACCGTCGCCATCACCGTCATTTCGGTGATCATCGAATTCGTCCTCGGTCTCACGGTCGCACTGATCATGCACCGCACCATCTTCGGCCGCGGACTCGTCCGCACCGTCGTGCTCATCCCGTACGGCATCGTCACCGTCGCAGCGGCATACAGCTGGTACTACGCGTGGACGCCGGGCACGGGTTACCTCGCCAACCTGCTGCCCGACGGCAGTGCGCCGCTCACCCAGCAGTTGCCCTCCCTCGCCATCGTCGTCCTCGCAGAGGTGTGGAAGACGACTCCGTTCATGGCCCTGCTGCTCCTCGCCGGCCTCGCGCTCGTACCCGACGATCTGCTCAAGGCAGCACAGGTCGACGGTGCCGGAGCGTGGACCAGGTTGGTGCGCATCACGATTCCGCTGATGAAACCGGCCATCCTCGTCGCGCTGCTCTTTCGCACCCTCGACGCCTTCCGCATCTTCGACAACATCTACGTTCTGACCAAGGGCAGCAACGGCACCGGCTCGGTGTCGATCCTCGGTTACGACAACCTGTTCGGTGCTTTCAACCTCGGACTCGGCTCGGCGATCAGCGTTCTGATCTTCTTCTGCGTCGCCATCATCGCGTTCGTGTTCATCAAGCTGTTCGGTGCATCGGCACCGGGCTCCGACGACGGAGGCCGCAAGTAATGACGACCGTAACGCCCCGGAAAAAAGTCGGCTGGACCGTCATCAACACGCTCGTACTCCTGTACGCGCTGGTTCCGTTGGCCTGGATCATCAGCCTGTCGTTCAAGTCGACCGCCACCATCGCGGACGGCAAGTTCATTCCCACGTCGATCACCTTCGACAACTACAAGGGCATCTTCCAGACCAACCAGTTCACCTCGGCCCTGATCAACTCGATCGGCATCGGCCTCATCACCACCGTCATCGCCGTCGTCATCGGAACCATGGCCGCGTACGCCGTCGCGCGACTCGATTTCCCGGGCAAGAAGGCGCTCGTAGGTGCCGCGCTGCTCATCGCGATGTTCCCGCAGATCTCGCTCGTGACACCGCTGTTCGACATCGAACGAGCCATCGGACTCTTCGACACCTGGCTCGGCCTGATCATTCCGTACATCACCTTCGCGCTGCCGCTCGCGATCTACACCCTGTCGGCGTTCTTCCGCGAGATCCCCTGGGAGCTGGAGAAGGCAGCCAAGATGGACGGTGCCACGCCCGCACAGGCTTTCCGCAAGGTCATCGCACCGCTCGCCGCGCCGGGTATCGTCACCGCCGCGATCCTGGTGTTCATCTTCGCCTGGAACGACCTGCTCCTCGCCATCTCGCTGACAGCAACGGAACGCTCGATCACCGTGCCTGCCGCGATCTCCCAATTCACCGGTAGCTCGCAGTTCGAGGAGCCCACCGGGTCGATCGCCGCGGCAGCCGTGGTCATCACCATTCCGATCATCATCTTCGTGCTCTTCTTCCAACGACGCATCGTGGCGGGCTTGACGTCCGGCGCAGTGAAGGGATAACCGTCATGGCCGAAATCGTTCTCGACAAAGTCACCAAGCTCTACCCCGACGGCGCCGCCGCGGTGAGCGACGTCGACATCACCATCGCCGACGGTGAATTCATCATCCTCGTCGGGCCCTCCGGCTGCGGAAAGTCCACGACGCTCAACATGATCGCGGGCCTCGAGGACATCTCGTCCGGCGAACTGCGCATCGCCGGGGAACGCGTCAACGAGCGCGCACCCAAGGACCGCGACATCGCCATGGTGTTCCAGTCGTACGCGCTGTACCCGCACATGACGGT
>NZ_JBAWFH010000085.1:0-1880 GCF_049591685.1 Rhodococcus sp. (in: high G+C Gram-positive bacteria)
ATACAGACGCTTCCGCTGTGAACCGATCGGAAGGACGGGTACACAGGCCGCGCCGCAACCACTCGTCACGCAGGCCGGGGACGCCGAACAACCGCTCGGCAAAGATAAAAGTACTTTCGATGGACCCAGCCCGGGCTTGAGCCCTCGAGGCAGTCGACGCGGCGCTCACGCGAGAGTGGCGGAGTCCGCCTTTCCTGTTGTCATGTTTTCGAGGAACGCACAACACGGCGACGCCCGCAAGAGGTGATGTCTGTCGGCAGGCGTCGAACGCAGTGATCTCACGTCGTAGAATTAACGACCGCAAAGCTCGACAACCCCGAAAGGAACCCCCTCATGCTCGGCGTCTTCTTCTCTCTACTCACCGACCTCTTCGCCATCGTCACCAACGGATCGGCACTGGGCTGGTGGTGACGCGCCCTTGAACCGAGAAAGCCCCGTCGACCAGAGCGGTCGAAGGGGCTTTCGCGGTTTCAATCGGGTCAAATACCGGCAGCCATGGAGTCGTGCGGAATGGCCTCGGGCGGAACAAAGCCGTCGGGCCACTTCATCTCAGGCCAGCTGCACCGTTGCGGTGGCACGGTGACCGAAGATTCGCTTGCCCTCGAAGGTTGCGCCGAGAGAGATTACTGCTGTGCGGGTTTCGGGATCCAGCGACTTGATCTTGCCACTGAATTCCAACTCCGCGGCGCGGTGGGCGTCGACCGGAATGGGCGCGGTGAACCGGACCGTGTAGTCCTTCACTGCACCCGGATCGCCGACCCATTCGGTGATGTACCCGCCACCGAGACCCATGGTGAGCATTCCGTGCGCCAGAACGTTGTCCAAATCGATGAGCTTGGCGAACTGCTCGCTCCAGTGGATTGGGTTCGCGTCACCCGCGACACCGGCATAATTGACGAGGTCACCGCGCGTGAGACGAAACGTCCTGCCGGGTAGCGTGTCTCCGACTGCGACATCCTCGAACTTGGAGGCTGCAGTCGCTCTGTTGTCGACGACGGCCAACGGTGGATGCTCCACCTGCTCCTCGTCGTCGTCGTGATCGGCGGCGTTGGCCCGCGCCGCGAGCGTTGTAGCCCCGTGCATCACGAGATTTTCGACGGCCTCGACGATCCCCTTGTCGACGTCGCCCTCGCGGCCGATGAGCAGGGTGGTGTACGTCGTCTGGACGAGCTCGTTGCGCTGATTGGACACGATGTTCTTGGTGACCATCATGTCTTTGCCCATCACCTCTTTGTACGAATCGAGGGAGACGTCGCAGTACAACTGGTCGCCGGCAACGATCGGCTGATGGAATTGCAGGACCTGGTCTGTCTGCAACATCTGACTCAGGTCGAACCCGACTGCGATCTTCTGCAGCAGCCGCTTCTGCGCGAGGGTGCCCACGAGCGACATGAACGTGAGCGGTGCGACGACATTGGGGTAATCGAGCGCCTTCGCGGCGTCACCCTCCCAGTGCACCGGGTTGAAGTCCTGCACCGCGCGGGCGTACTCGCGCACCTTCTCGCGGCCAACTTCGTAGAAGTCCGCTGTGCGGTAGTGCCGACCGATCATCTCTCGGACGTGCTCGGCCGGATCGAACGTCTCGGTGACTGCCACATTCTCACTCATCAGTGGGAACATACCGGGCGGGACGCTGCGAGTACACGCGCAAGCCCAGGGTTGTGGCACGTCATAGCGACACCCCTCCCAGAGTGGTTGTCGCACACATACTCAGGCTGTTGGAGGCGGAGGGGACTGGTCCGTCACACCTACGAGGGATTCGTTTCATCGTTCGCGCGGCTCGGGGCCCACCAGTTGTCTGCCCACCGACTTGTCGTCTCTTGCCGACTCCGACGATTCGTCGGCGTCGGCGTCCGTCGGCTCCGGCTCCGGCTCCGGCG
>NZ_JBAWFH010000086.1:0-17045 GCF_049591685.1 Rhodococcus sp. (in: high G+C Gram-positive bacteria)
CCGGCACCGGCACCGGCACCGGCACCGGCACCGGCCCAGGAACACCGTCGGACCGACGACCACCGCCACCCGACGAACTCTACGAACCGACCTGGTGGGAACGGAACATCACCGACACCGCCACCGACTGGTTCGACGTCATCAACCCGCAATCGATGAAACACGTCCCGAGCCTCGCCGACATCGCCAAACTCACCGACGCCCGAGCCCGCGCCGACGCCATCTTCCTGCGCGCCAGATTCCTCGAACACCGGGCAGTCGTGCGTGAACGCGAAGAACACCGCCCACCGCCATTTTAGAAAGTGCGGCACCTGATCGAGCCGCGTCGAGACCGACTACGCGCTTACCGGTGCCGCCGGTACACGGCATGGGATGATGAACGGCATGTCTGCTTCGTCGCCGCTTCCGCTCGATCCCATCGCAGAGGCCCATCGTCAGTGGACCAAGCACGGGTGGGGCGACGTCGCCGACGGTATGGCCGCCGTAACGTCCCTGATGCGCGCACAGCAGATCATGCTGGCCCGGGTCGAAGAGGTACTGAAACCGACGGGCCTGACGTTCTCGCGATACGAACTGCTGACCCTGCTCACGTTCACCAAAAACGGTGCCCTCCCCATGGCCAAGGCGAGCGCCCGACTGCAGGTGCACCCCACCAGCGTCACCAACGCCGTCGACCGCCTCGAAACAGCCGGTTACGTACGAAGGACACCACACCCGAGCGATCGCCGAACCACCCTGGTGGAGATCACCCAGTCGGGCCGAGAACTGGCAGTCGACGCAACCGAAAAACTCAACGACCAGGTGTTCGGTAAGCCCGGACTCGCGAAAGACAAGCTGACGTCACTGGTTCGCATCCTCGCCGAACTCAGGCGCACCGCCGGGGATTTCGACGACGTGGACACCACACCGGGCTGGTGAGTGACGCCGCCGCGCACGTTCCGTGATGGAATGTCCCTGAACGACGCGACGGGGGTCGCACGTCGGGTGGGAGCGAAAGTTGTTGGTAGTGGGTATCGGCGCGGGCGCACACGGGGCGCGCGCAGTGTTGACCTATAGAGACAGTCCGCATCGAGCACCGGTCGCGTCACGCGTGATCCGCCGGCGAACCGGCCGGTCGCTCACGTCGACGGTCTCCGAGAGTCTTGTGGCGGTTTGCGCGATCGCCGCGAATCTCGGTCTGAACGTGGACCATTCGGCCGTTGCCTACCGCGTCGAAGAAGACGCTGACGCCATCGATGTCCACCAAGACATCGACGCTCACCGGGAGCCTCGGCCCACTTGGCTCGTCCACGAAACCTCAGCGCAATTGCGCTATCTCCGCTACACCGGAACGGTGCCGACCCACGGATCTACCGTGCTGTGCGACCTGGGCAGCACGGGGATGACCGTCAGCGTTCTGGATTTGGCAGCCGGCGCAACCGTGACATCGCGGCGAACCGCCACCTTCTGCGGTGACGACCTCGATCAGCTGCTGCGACGCTACCTCGCGGACAACGGTGTTCGAATCGACATCGAGTCCTCTCGCACGATCAGGGAACGCCTGAGCTCCGCGGCAGTGGTCAGCGCGCGCTGTTCCGAAAACGGTGGCCACCACGTCGTCACCCGAGGGGATCTCGTCGACCTCATCGCCGGACCCGTGCGCCACGCGGCGATGGTGGTGGAACAAACCATTGCGCTGTCGGGCACCGAGCCCGCATCGATCGTTTTGCTCGGCGGCGGCGCCAACATGGGCTCCATCGGTGCGGCGTTCGAACACCGACTCGATCTGCGAACAATCGTCCCGCACCATCCCGAGCAGATCTCCGCGCGTGGGGCGGCCCTGCTGTCCTCGGACAAGCACGGCCGCCGCACCGCGGTGTGGGCTGCTAGCGGTTGACGAACTTCGGCTGACGCTTCTCCACGAAAGCCGACATCCCTTCCTTCTGATCCTCGGTGGCGAACGTCGAGTGGAACAGGCGGCGTTCGAAACGCACACCCTCCGTCAACGACGACTCGAACGAGCGATTGACCGCATCCTTTGCCATCATGGCGATCGGCAGCGACATCTCGGCGATGGTGGTTGCCGTGGCGATGGCATCCACCATCAGATCGGCGGCCGGGACGATGCGCGAAACCAGTCCGGCTCGTTCGGCCTCCTCCACCTTCATGTTTCGTCCAGTCAAGCACATCTCCATGGCCTTCGCCTTACCCACGGCACGCGTGAGGCGCTGCGACCCACCGATACCCGGAATGACTCCGAGCTTGATCTCCGGCTGACCGAACACCGCGGTGTCGGCGGCGATCAGGACGTCGCAGAGCATCGCCAGCTCACATCCACCGCCGAGCGCATACCCCGCTACCGCAGCGACGATGGGCGTGCGCGCTGCGGCCAACCTGTCCCACGCGGTGAAGAAGTCGTCCAAGTACACATCCATGTACGACTTGGGCTGCATCTCCTTGATGTCCGCGCCCGCGGCGAAGGCCCTGTCCGACCCGGTGATGAGGATGGCCCCGATGCCCTCGTCGCGGTCGAATTCGTCGACCACCGAAACGACTTCGCGCATCAGCTGGGAGTTGAGCGCGTTCAGCGCCTTCGGCCGGTTGAGCGTGATGATGCCGACGCGTCCGCGGCGCTCGGTGAGTATGGTCTCGTACTCGGTCATGAAGCGGCTCCTGCGGAACGTGCACGGATGTCGTTGATGATCCCAGAGAAGTCGACATCGGTCCCGCCGCCGGACGTTTCCTTGAAGCGCGCATACAATTCTGCCGCCTGCAGGCCGAGGACACCCTCGACGTCGTTGTCGCGCAGGGCCTTGGCCGCGAGTCCGAGGTCCTTGTCCATCAACGCTGCCGCGAAGCCCGGCTTGTAATCGTTGTTCGCAGGTGATGTGGGAACAGGCCCCGGCACCGGGCAATTGGTCGTCAGCGCCCAGCACTGACCCGACGCCGTCGACGCCACGTCGAACAGCGCCTGATTGCTCAGCCCCAACTTCTCGCCCAGTACGAATGCCTCGCTGATTGCGATCATCGACACACCGAGAATCATGTTGTTGCAGATCTTCGCAGCCTGCCCGTTGCCGGCAGAACCACAGTGGACGACCTTGCGACCCATCACATCGAGAATCGCTGCAGCAGAGGCGAAGTCTTCTTCCGACCCGCCGACCATGAACGTCAGGGTTCCGGCAGTGGCGCCGCCGACGCCACCGGACACCGGTGCGTCGAGACTTCGATGCCCCGCTTCGTGCACCAGCTTGTGGGCAGCATGGGCGTCGGCGACATCGATGGTGGACGAGTCGACGAACAAGGTGTCGGGCGCTGCCGCGGGAAGCAAATCCCTGTACAGGTCGAGCACGAGTCGACCGTTGGGAAGCATGGTGACGACGATGTCGGCGTCTGCAACGGCCGCGACTGCCGTCGGGACAACGACGATCCCGTCCACCTTGGCCTGCTCGAGCGCCGCCGGCGCCAAATCGAAGCCCTGCACGGTATAGCCGGCCTTGACGAGATTGGCCGCCATCGGTCCACCCATGTGGCCGAGGCCGAGGAACCCGATTGTCTTCTCACTCATGGCTTTTGCCTTCCAATCCCAGTTCGTGTTCGCCCAGAGGGGCGAAGTACCGATCCACATCGGCGTCCGTCACGTCGGTCAGCGTCGCAGGCGACCACTTCGGATTCCTGTCCTTCTCGACCACCTGCGCGCGGATGCCCTCGACCAGGTCGTGCGAGCTCAGGCTCGCGACGGACACGCGGTATTCCTCGTTCAGCACCTCTTCGAGGGACGACGCCTTCTCGGCTCGGCGAAGCGACTTCAGGGTCACCTTCAACGACACCGGCGACTTCGCCTCGATATCGTCGGCAGCCTTGGTTGCTTCCGGTACATCATTGCTGCGTAGGCGAGCGACGATGTCTTCGACGGTGTCGGCGCTGTACGCCTCGTCGATCCAACTGCGCGCCGCCGCGAGGGACGACTCGGGTGCGGGCTCGGTGAACTCGGTCAACGCATCGGACAGCGAGGTCGTCGCCAGCGCGTCGTAGAACGCCCCCAGCTTCTCCGACGGAAGAAAATGATCGGCGAAGCCCGCAGCGATCGCGTCTCCCGCGTCCATCCTCGCCGTGGTCAACCCCAGGTGCGCGCCCAGCTGACCGGGTGCGCGAGAGAGCAGATATGTGCCTCCCACATCCGGTACGAATCCGATGCCCACCTCCGGCATCGCGATCTTCGAGCGCTCGGTCACGATTCTGGTGTTCGCGTGCGCCGAGAGGCCGACACCGCCGCCCATCACCACGCCGTCCATGATGGCGACGAACGGCTTGTCGAACCTCGCGATTTCGGCGTTGAGCACGTACTCGTCCCGCCAGAAGTCCTTCGACCCGCTGCCGCCTTCTTTGGCATCGTGGTATATCGACACGATGTCGCCGCCCGCGCACAATCCACGCTCGCCGGCACCGAGCAGCAGAACCAGGTCGATGCTGTCGTCCTCGGCCCACGCGTGCAGCCGCGACGCGATCTCCCGCACCATCGCATGGTTGAGCGCGTTGATGGCTTCAGGACGGTTCAGCGTGATGCGGCCGACGCCGTCGGATTCTGCGAAAAGGACTTCGGGCTCGTGCAATTCGGTCATGCTGCTCCCACAATCGAGCGAGCCACCACGACCCGCATGATTTCGTTGGTTCCCTCGAGTATCTGGTGCACCCGCAGATCACGGACGATCTTCTCGACACCGTACTCCGCGAGGTAGCCGTATCCACCGAGCAACTGCAACGCGTCGTTTGCGACGTCGAAGCCTGTGTCGGTGGCGAAACGCTTGGCCATCGCGCACAGTTCGACCTTGTCCGGCGCATCCTGCTCAAGCGCGTCGGCTGCGCGCCACAGCATCGTTCGCGCCGCCTCCAACTCGGTCTTCATGTCCGCGAGCCGGAACTGCAAGGCCTGGGCGTCGAGCAGCCGCGCACCGAACGCTTTGCGCTCCAACAAATATGCGACTGCCTTGTCCAGCGCGCTCTGAGCACCTCCGATGGAGCAGGCAGCGATGTTCAACCGACCGCCGTTGAGGCCGTTCATCGCGATCCGGAATCCGTTGCCCTCGTTGCCGAGCCGATTTGCCACCGGCACACGCACGTCTTCGAATACGACTTGTCTGGTGGGCTGTGCGTTCCACCCCATCTTCTTCTCGTTCGCTCCGAACGAGAGTCCCGCCGAGTCCTTCGGAACGACGAGCGCCGAAATACCCTTCGGTCCGGCCTCACCGGTGCGAACCATGACGACGTAGACGTCCGAGGCGCCGGCGCCGGAGATGAACTGCTTCACTCCGTTGACCACGTAGTCGTCGCCGTCGCGGACGGCTTTGGTACTCAAAGCCGCCGCGTCGGAACCCGCACCCGGCTCGGTGAGGCAGTAGCTGCCGAGCTGGTCCATCGAGCACAAGCCGGGAATCCATCGCCGCCGTTGCTCGTCGGTGCCGTAGGTATCGATCATCCACGTGACCATGTTGTGGATCGAGATGTACGCGGCGATGGACGGGTCACCCGTGGCGAGCTGCTCGAAGATGCGAGCGGCGTCGAGCCGGGTCAGACCTGATCCGCCGACGTCCTCGCCGATGTAGATCCCGCCCATTCCCAGCGCCGCAGCCTTGCGGAGCACATCAACCGGGAAGTGCTTGCTCTGATCCCATTCGACCGCGTTGGGGGCCAGGAACTCGTCGGCGAAATCCCTGGCCGTCTCGTTGATGGCGCGTTCGTCCTCGGTGAGTGTGAACATCGATCAGTCCATGTTCGGGATGACGAAGTGGTTGGACACAGCAGCCTCTTTGGTACCGGACGGCCACCGCTGCGTGACGGTCTTGGTCTTGGTGTAGAAACGCACCGAGTCCGGTCCGTGCTGGTTGAGATCGCCGAAGCCGGAACGCTTCCAGCCACCGAACGTGTGGTACGCGATCGGCACCGGGATCGGTACGTTGACGCCCACCATGCCGACCTGCACGCGCGCGCAGAAGTCGCGGGCCGTGTCGCCGTCGCGGGTGAAGATGGAGACGCCGTTGCCGTACTCGTGCTCCGACGGAAGACGCAGTGCATCCTCGTAGTCCTTGGCGCGCACGACGATCAGGACGGGCCCGAAGATTTCTTCCTTGTAGATCCGCATGCCCGTGGTGACCTTGTCGAACAGCGTTGCACCGGCGAAGAATCCGTTCTCGTGCCCCTCGAGGCTGAAACCGCGACCGTCGACGACGAGCTCTGCGCCTTCGTCGACGCCGATCTGGGTGTAGTCGTTGACGCGCTTCAATGCGTCGCTACCGACGAGCGGGCCGAAGTCGGCATCCACGTCGTCCGAGCGGCCGATCTTCAACTTGGCAACCCGCTCGGTCAGCTTGGCGACCAGAGCGTCCGCCGTCTCCTCGCCCACGGGAACAGCAACCGAGATGGCCATGCAGCGCTCACCGGCAGAGCCGTATGCGGCGCCGAGGAGGGCGTCGGCAACCTGATCGAGGTCGGCGTCGGGCATGACGAGGGCGTGGTTCTTGGCGCCACCGAAGCACTGTGCGCGCTTGCCGTTCTTGGCTGCCGTTTCGTAGATGTACTGCGCGATCGGGGTGGACCCGACGAAGCCGATGGCCTTGACGCGATCGTCGTTCAGCAGTACGTCGACGGCGTTCTTGCCGCCGTTGACGACGTTGAAGACGCCGGGCGGGAGTCCTGCTTCGAGGAAGAGTTCAGCGAGCTTGAGCGGCACGGACGGGTCGCGCTCGGACGGCTTGAGGATGAAGGCGTTGCCACAGGCGATGGCTGGGCCCGCCTTCCACAGTGGGATCATCGCGGGGAAGTTGAACGGGGTGATGCCCGCGACGACGCCGAGCGGCTGGCGCATGGAGTAGACGTCGATTCCGCCGCCTGCACCCTCGGTGTACTCGCCTTTGAGCAGGTGCGGGATGCCGACCGCGAACTCGACGACCTCGAGGCCGCGCTGGATGTCGCCCTTGGCGTCGGCGATGGTCTTTCCGTGCTCGCTCGAGAGCAGTCGAGCCAGCTCGTCCATGTCGCGGTTGATCAGCTGCAGAAATTTCATCAGGACGCGGGCGCGACGCTGGGGGTTCCAGCTCGCCCACTCGACCTGTGCCTGAGCAGCGTCGGCGATCGCGGCCTCGACCTCGGCGTCACTGGCCAGCGGCACCTTTGCCTGGACCTCGCCGGTGTTGGGGTCGAAGACGTCGCCGAAGTTGCCCGACTCCCCCGAGACGTGCTTTCCACCGATGAAATGCGTGAGTTCGCGAGCCATGTGATCCGTCCTAACGATTGCGATGCAATGAATGCGCCCATCCTATAGTCGGACGTCCATGTATGTCTACAGAACGGGCACACACCCCGCGGTGCTCACAGTCGGCGGTAGATCGCCGCGAGATCGGTGACGGCCTGGCTGACCTCGGACTCCTCGGACCCACTCGCTCGGAACACCCGACGCAGAATCAGCGGGTCCAGGTCGTCCATCGCAGCCGAGAAGTCGAGTTTCGGCAGCGCCGGCAGCGCTGCGTCGTCGCCGAACCAGTCGTCGCGGTCGAACTCCACTTCCGCATCTCCGACGCCTTCGATCAGCAGATCGAGATCGACGCCACGGAGGGTCAGAATGGTTGTCGCCGACGCATCGATGTGCTCGGCGGCGATGTACATCAGGGCAGCCGCGTGCTTGCACGGCCACCCATCGTCCGGACACGAGCAGTCGAAATCGAGCTGCCCCTGATGGTGCGGCAGGAGGGTCGACGCCAACGCCTGCGGAACCGCATTGGATGCGAGTTCGGCCAACATGCCGGGATTCGCTCGCACGCGGTCTATCAGCGCCGCGACCTCGCCCTGGGTGAGCGGGTCGACGGTGACGGACGCAGAGAAGGGCTCGAGCTGACTGCCCTGCACTTCGCCGTAGATCTGCCCGCGTTCGACGCCGAGGTTGAGCACCTGACCCTGCCGCGCGTACGTCCTGCCGCGGGCGATGCGGCCCGGGTCGGCGAGTTCTTCCATGGCCGTGACGAAGTGCCTACCCCACCACGTCTCGCCGAAGGACCCGCGTTTGCTGCGAGCCTCGATGCCGCCCTTCGCCTTTCGCCGCTTGCCGTACTGACTGTAGTCGACCATCACTCACCCACCGCGTCGTCGCCGAGGCGGAAGAGCTCTCGAAGTTCGGCGGTGTTCATCTCGGTCACCCAGCTTTCACCGGTACCGACGGCCAGGTCCGCGAGGTCCTGCTTCGAGCCGAGCATGGAATCGATGCGCTCCTCGACGGTTCCGACACACAGCAACTTGCGGACTTCGACGTTGCGGCGCTGACCGATGCGGAAAGCGCGGTCCGTGGCCTGGTTCTCGACCGCGGGGTTCCACCAACGGTCCAGGTGCACCACATGATTCGCTGCAGTCAGATTGAGCCCGGTGCCGCCCGCCTTGAGCGAGAGCAACATGACGGGTGGGCCGTCCTCACCCTGGAATCTCTCGACCATCCGGTCTCGCTTGGCCTTGCTGACGCCACCGTGCAGGAACGGAACCTCGGTGCCGAAACGCTCGGCGAAATACGGCGCGACGATCTCCCCGAACTCTCGAAACTGCGTGAACAGCAACGCCTTTTCGTTGTCACCGAGAATGGAGTCGAGCATGTCCTCGACGAGGCCGATCTTCCCGGACCGATGCTGCCCGCGTTTGAGCACCGGCGACCCGTCGGAGAGAAAATGCGCCGGATGGTTGCACACCTGCTTGAGCCTCGTCAGCGCCGACAGCACAGCCCCCTTGCGCTTCATTCCCTTCGCGTCGGCGATCTGCGCCATCATCTCGTCGACGACGGCCTTGTACAGAGCCGCCTGTTCCGCGGTGAGATTGGAGCGCACCGTCATCTCGTTCTTGTCCGGGAGGTCCGAGATGACCGTCGGATCGGTCTTGACGCGTCGCAGGATGAACGGTGAGGTGACGGCACGCAACCGGCTCACGGCGCCCTCGTCCTGCTCGCGTTCGATCGGGACGGAGAACCTGTTGCGGAAGTCGGACGGCGAACCGAGCATTCCGGGGTTCGCGAAGTCGAGGATCGAGCGGAGCTCGTCGAGGCGGTTCTCGACGGGTGTGCCGGTGAGCGCCAGCTTGTGCTCCGCAGGTATCGCCAGTGCAGCCTTGGCCGCAGCCGTGCCGGAGTTCTTGATGTGCTGGGCCTCGTCGAGCACCACCCGGCGCCACGTCTGCTCGGACAGCTGGTCGCGGTCCCTGGCCATCAACGCGTAGGTCGTCACCACCAGGTCGTGCTGCGCGATCGCGGTGTCGAGTTCGGCACCCTTCGCGCGGGCCGCGCCGTGGTGCACCAACACCTTCAGGCCCGGGGTGAACCGGGCGGCCTCACGCTGCCAGTTTCCGACCACGGACATCGGTGCGACGAGCAACGTGGGCAACGGACTGCGCTCGTGCGCCAGCAACGTGAGCACCTGCAGCGTCTTGCCCAAACCCATGTCGTCGGCCAGCACGGCTCCGAGACCGAGCCTGCTCATGAAGGCCAGCCAGTCCACGCCCCGTTCCTGGTACGGGCGCAGGGTCGCGCGCACACCCGCGGGTAGCGGGATCGATTCCGGTTTCGCACCGGGTTGGAGAAGCGCCGCGGCCCACCCCGTCGCGCGGATGTCCTCGACGGGCGCCGGCGGTGGGTCGGCGAGCGTCATCTCACGCATCAAGGCGCCCAGCGGAGTGCCGTCGCCGTGGTGCTGAGCAACGTATTTGGCCGCGCGTGCCAATTGGCCGCCGTCCGCGAGCACCCACTGTCCGCGAAGCCGAACCAGGTCGCCTTTCGCGACCGCGAGGCGGTTCATCTCGGCCTCGGTGAGCACCATGTCGCCGAGCTGCAATTGCCAGTCGTACGAAACGAGTTCGTCCATCCCGACGGCCCGGTCGGTGGCCGCCTTGGTGACCGACGGCGAGTCGACACGCAGCCGCATCGACGGGTCGAGGCGAGTCCACGCGCGCGGCAACAAAACCGTTGTACCCGCGGCCTGCAGCGCTGTCGCACCGTGCTCGACGAGATCGATGACCACCGACGTCGGAAGCAACAGATCCAGGGCGCCGTCGGGGCTCGGCAGTTCCCGCAGAAGCGGGTAGGCCGCGACCGCCTCACCGAGCTTGCGCACAGCAGTACCGATCAGGGCTGCGTCGACGCGACGCCCGAGCGGTACCGGGAGCGGAGCCTCGCCGTCGACGCGCAGGCACACCTGCAGCGTCCACAGCGGTTCGTCCTCCCCCTCCGAATCGCCACCGACTTCGGCTCCGCCAAGCTCGTCGTAGTCGGGCTCGAGCAAGCGCAGCACCAGCTGGGGTTCGTCGACGGTGAGGCTCGCTCGCCACTTGTCGAGCAGCGTCGCCGTCTGCTGGGTGCCGTCGGGGTAGGCATCGTCACGAATCAACGCGGTCAGCAGGGGATGATCCGAATCCGGCCGCCCCACAATCGATCTGACGATGGGGTCGGTGAGTTCGTCGAGAAGATCCTCGAGTATCTTCTTCGGTCGCCCCTCCGCCCGCTGAACGGACGGCATCACCACCGACAGTTCGCTCAGCCACGCCCGCTGGCGTTCACCGCCGACCAGACGCCACCGTGGCCACCACTGTCCGTCGATCAGCACCAGCGCCGGCACCACACGCCCGGCGCGCACCCATTGCTCGATGCCGCGCGCGACGTGGCCCAGATAGCGCAGGTCGCCCGAGATGGCGTCGTGCGACGAGGGGGTGCGCAGAAGTAGATCTGCAGCGTCTGCCGGCGCCAGCGCGATCGCCCGCTTGCTTTCCGGTTGCGGTGCCCGCCCGTCGACCGGTGGCAGCGATACCGACACCCGATGACGGAAGGTACGGCGCACCACGTGCGCGTGCGCCGGCGGTAGCTCGTTGTCGCCCTGCGGTTCGTCGTGCCACAGCATGAGGCCGCCGCCGGGGGACCAGAGACCGTGCAGCATCCGTACATCCAATCATCGAGTTCGGCCCAGCGAGTTTGCACAGTCGGTTTTTGCACAGTCGGTTTTTGCACAGTTGTTTTTTGCACGGTGGCTCTTGGCACAGCACAGTAGGTAGATGATCGCCTATGGATTCAGTGAATACGGCGGCCCGGGCACCGAGCACGTACTCGACATTCCTATCGCCGATCCCGGGCAGGGCCAGTTGCTGGTGGCGGTTCACGCGGCGGGAGTCAACCCCGCCGATTGGAAGGTTCGTTCGGGCCTACGCAAGGACGTGGCACCTGTGACGCTGCCCGCGGTGCTCGGCCGTGAAGTCTCGGGGACGGTCGTTCAGGTGGGCGTCCACGCCGACGGGTTCTCGGTGGGTGACCGAGTCTTCGGCGCAACGGCGACGGGGCACGGCGGTTACGCCCAGTACACGGTGCTCGATGCTGCCGAAACCGCACACAAGCCCGACGACGTGTCGTTCGCGGCTGCGGCCACCTTGCCCGTTGCCGCCGGAACCGCCGCCGACGCCCTCGACCTGTTGGGGCTACGGAAAGAAGACACCTTGCTGGTGCTCGGCGCAGGTGGCGGTGTCGGCTCCACCGCGTTGCAGCTCGCACGCGCCGACGGAATCGCGGTGATCGGGGTGGCCAGCGCCCGGAAGCGCGAGCTCGTGGAAAGCCTCGGAGGCGTCTTCGTCGAATCGGGCGAGAACTTCGTCGAGCGCATCGCCGCCGACGTGGACGCAGTGTTCAAGGTGGACGCAGTGTTCAAGGTGGACGCAGTGTTCGACCTGGTCGGAGGTGACACGTTGCGGCGAGCCGCGGAGTCGGTTGCGGCCGGAACCCCGATCGTGAGCGTTGCCGATCCGGTGCTCGCCGGTTCCCTCGGAGGATCGGGAGTGCGGCGCGATCGATCCTCTGCTGCCTTCGCTCGGCTCGCCGAGCTCGTCGGCACCGGCGTGCTGCAGCCGCGCATCGAGCACGTGTACCCCCTCGACCGCGCGGGCGAGGCGCTGGCACTCGTCGAGGAAGGACACGCAACCGGCAAAGTGGTCATCGCTGTCGAGTAACGGGGCTGTCGAGTAACGGGGCTGTCGAGTAACGGGGCTGTCGAGTAACGGGGCTGTCGAGTGACGGGGCCGTCGAGTGGCCGGCTCCCGAGTGGTCGTGTCGGTGTCGTGCGGCACACTCGCCGAGGACCCTGCCCTGATGGGTGCGATCGATGAACCGAGACTGTGAGGTGTGAGTGAAAAAGCTCCGTGTGGCGCTGCTGATGGTCGCCGCCGCTGTGGCGATGACGGCGTACGGAGCCTGCGGCACCCAGAACATTCCAGGGTTCTCGCCGCCCCCACCCGCACCCGGAAGCCCGACGCAGACGCAGATCGACACCCTTCTCGGGCAGGTCCGGGTCGTCGCCGAACGACCGGATGCGTTCGGATACGAACGCGGCTGCAAGGCCGGTGAGGGCTGCGTGTTCGGACCGGCCTGGACGGACGACTACGACGGCCCGGGCGGACACGACGGCTGCGGCACGCGCGACAACGTGCTGGCGCGCAGCTTGACCGACGTGGTGTTCCGCGACGGCACCCGCAATTGCGTCGTCATCGAGGGCACACTGGCCGATCCTTATTCGGGGAACGTCCTCGATTTCACCAAGGCCGACGCAGGCAAGATCCAGATCGACCACGTCTACGCACTGTCGGCAGCCTGGGACATGGGCGCGCACGAGTGGTCCCTCGACAAGCGTGTGCGGTTCGCCAACGACATCGATTTCAACCTGTTGGCCGTGGGCGGTGACGAGAATCAGGTCAAGAGCGACAAGACTCCCGCGGAGTGGCTCCCGTCGAACGCGGCGTACCAATGCTTCTTCGCAGGCAAGTACCTTTCGGTCGCAGCACAATACGACCTGCCGATCACTGCGTCGGATCAGGACACGCTCGCGTCGGTATCGGAGCGGTGCCCGGCGTAGACTTTTCGGAATGTCGCGCAGCTTCTTGAACCGGGAAACCCAGCTCTGTATGTCGTTGTCCGGACGCCCAAGCAACATCGGCACCCGCTTCCACAACTATTTGTACGACGAGCTCGACCTGAACTTCGTCTACAAGGCGTTCACGACGACCGATCTGCCCGCTGCCATCGGAGGTGTCCGCGCCCTGGGCATCCGGGGTTGCGCGGTGTCGATGCCGTTCAAGGAGAACGTCATCGCATTGGTCGACGTGATGCACGGTTCGGCGAGCGCCATCGACTCCGTCAACACCATCGTCAACGAGAACGGCGAACTGCACGCTTACAACACCGACTATCAGGCCGTCGCGACGTTGCTGCAGAAGGCCGACTTCAACGTCGACGGTTCCGTCGCGGTGACGGGCAGCGGCGGTATGGCCAAGGCAGTCGTTGCCGCCCTTCGCGATTCGGGCTTCACCCGCGGAACGGTCGTCGCCCGCAACACCGAGACGGGCCCGGCGCTCGCCGAAGCCTACGGTTACGAATGGGCGCCCGACGCCGTAGCCGCGGATCTACTGGTCAATGTCACCCCGGTGGGCATGGCAGGCGGACCGGATGCCGACGCCTCCCCGTACTCCGACGAGCACATCGAGGCGGCGCACGCGGTGTTCGACGTCGTCGCGATGCCGTCGGAAACGCCGTTGATCGTCAAAGCACGCGCCGCGGGCAAGCCGGTCGTGACCGGCGCGGAAGTCATTGCGCTGCAAGCTGCCGAGCAATTCGTGCTGTACACCGGCGTGCGACCGACCGACGAGCAGATTCGGCGGGCGTCGGAATTCTCCCGGGCCTGATCGAGGCAAGCGGACCTCCGACGACAGCGGCGTGCTGGCATGATGAACAGCCGTGCCCGAGCAACCGAACGACACAGACTCGCAGGACGTGGGACGCTCCCAACCCGTACTCGCGGGGATCGTCGCTGCACTCGTCGGATTCACCAGCTCGTTCGCCGTCGTGCTCACCGGTCTGCGCGCAGTCGGCGCCTCACCGACCGAGGCTGCGTCGGGCCTTCTGGCAGTCTGCGTCACCCAGGCAGTCGGGATGCTCTGGCTGTCCCGGCACTTCCGGCAGCCGATCACCCTCGCATGGTCGACGCCCGGAGCGGCGCTTCTGGCGGGCACCGGGACGGTTGCGGGTGGGTGGCCGGCCGCAGTCGGCGCCTTCGTCACCGTCGGATTGCTGATACTGCTCACCGGGTTCTGGCCACGACTCGGCCGCCTGATCGCGTCCATCCCGACGACGCTCGCGCAGGCCATGCTCGCCGGCGTAATCCTTCCGCTGTGCCTCGCACCGGTGACAGCGTTCGCCGACGAACCCCTTGCCGTCGGGCCGGTCGTCGTGACATGGCTGATTCTGCAACGCTATTCGAAGCGATGGGCGGTACCCGCCGCGTTCGGCGTTGCCGCCATCGTCATCGCCGTCGGACTCGCTCGTGGTGACGACACCCTCGCGTTGTCCGATCTGATACCCCGGCTCGATCTCACTGTGCCGCACTGGACGTGGCAGGCAATCGTCGGAATCGCGCTGCCGCTGTACATCGTCACGATGGCATCGCAGAACATCCCTGGCACCGCCGTCATGAAGTCCTTCGGCTACGACGTACCGTGGCGATCGTCGATGACCGTGACGGGAATCGGAACCATCGTCGGCGCGCCCGCGGGCGGCCATGCCATCAATCTCGCCGCCATCAGCGCCGCGCTCGCCGCCGCACCTGCCGCTCACCCGGACCCACGAAAACGCTGGATCGCCGCAACCACCGCCGGCTATGCCTACCTCGTGCTTGCGCTCGCCTCTGCCGCAGTCGCGATGCTCGTAACCGTCGCTCCGGTAGGCCTCGTCGAAACCGTCGCCGGCCTGGCGCTGCTGGCCACCCTCGCCGCTTCCCTCGCCAGCGCGCTCCGAACCGAAAACGACCGCGAGGCAGCCATTTCCACTTTCCTGATCGCCGCCTCCGGCATCACGATCGCGAGCATCGGCTCCGCGTTCTGGGCGCTGCTGGCCGGCCTGATCATCCGGTACGTACTGACGACCGCCCGGCCCACGCACCAGGCCGGTCCCTCGCACTAGACTCTGACACCATGACTGTCGCCGACGCCGAGCTCGACACCGCCGCCCAGTACCCCGCACTCTGGCCCGTCGGAACACGCTGGGACGACAACGACCACTACGGCCACGTCAACAACGTCACCTATTACTCGTACTTCGACACCGCGGTCAACGGCTGGTTGATGCAGACCACCGGGGTCGACATTCGGGAACTCCCCGCCATCGGAGTCGTCGCCGAGACGTCCTGCCGCTACCGCCGCGAACTGTCTTTCCCCGACACCCTTCAGGTGGGCCTGTCGGTCGAGAAGCTCGGAACACGCAGCATCGTCTACGCGCTCGCGTTGTTCCGCGACGCTCCGGGCGACGAACTCGAACTCGCGGCCACCGGGCGATTCGTGCACGTGTACGTCGATGCCGTCACCCGGCGACCGGTGGCCATTCCCGTCGAAATCGAAGCAGCGGCCCGAACCCTGGTGATACCGAGCTAGATGCCGATCTCGTCGGCCGTCGACACCGCACGCGCCACGATGTCGTCGATCAACGACGTGGTCGGTGACCCGGCGCCTGCCCTGTTCCGCGCATCGGCTTCGGCTCGGCGCATCACACCCTCCGCGATGATCGACAACTTCCACAGGGCCAACACCTGCCAGAAGCCCACCGAGGAGACATCGCGTCCGGTCTGCGCGGCGTACTCGGCGGTCAACTCGTCCCGAGTGGGAAACCCGGGAAGCGTCGAGACCATGAACGGGCCGGCCACCGCGTCGCCATTCTCCGGCCAGTAGGCCAGCAGGCCGCCGAGGTCCGCGAGCGGATCTCCGAGTGTGCACAATTCCCAGTCGACGACGGCGACGATCGAACCGTCCGCCGGCGAGGTGATGACATTGTTGAGATGGAAGTCGCCGTGCACGAGCGTCACTTCACGCTGCTCCGGAACGTTCGCCGCAAGGCGGGCAGCAAGCTCGTCGATCGCGGGCACCTCTCGCGCCTGCGAGTTCTGCCACTGCGTCGTCCATCGCTGGAGCTGGCGCTGGGCATAAGGTTTGCGGCCGGCCAGATCACTCAACCCGACGGCCTCCAAGTCGACCCGGTGGATATCGCCGAGTGCGCTCGTCATACTCCGCCCGACCGCGGCGCGCAGTTCCTCCGTCATCCCCTGCGCTGTGTGCATCGAATCGAGCACGACTCCGTCGACGAAGTCCATCAACACCAGCGGTACATCCGACACGGCCGGGTCCTGGGTCATCGCAACCATCCGGGGAACCGGAACGCCGGTGTTCTGCAGCGCAGACAGGATTCGATACTCACGTGCCACATCGTGAGCGGACGCCAAGAGCTGTCCGAGCGGCGGCCTGCGCAGCACCCACCGCTTGCCGTCCGCATCCACGACGGCATAGGTGAGATTGGACTGTCCGTTGCCGACGCGAGTGAAGGTCAAGGGCGCCCGCGCACCCGTACCTACACTTTCGACCCATCGGGAAACCGCGGAGAAGTCCACATCTGTCGTCATCGAATTCCTCTCGTGTACAGACAACGCCGCCGCATCGACCCGGTGGGTCGATACGGCGGCGTTCGGTTCTGTTCAGGGTTGCTAGCTGGCGCGCAGGTAGGCGGTGTTCCGTGCTGCGGGTGCTGCGGGTGCTGTGGGCGCTGTGGGTGCTGCGGGTGCTGCAACAAAATCGCGGCGTGCTGCGATTTCGTCGACGTTGCCCACGAGCAGGGACACCACTGCGCTCGGCTCGCTGCGGAAGGCGTTGCCGATGGTGCGCAGCTCGGCGGAGGCGAAGAGCCCGCTCATCTCCAGGGCTTCGACCCACTCGTCTATTGCGTCTTCCGTCGCGGCGGGGACCGACTCGTGATCGAGCTGCGCTACCTCGAACTCGTAGCAGAAGAAGGCACGCATCATCTCGAGCTGGTTGTGCGAGAGGAGGCTGCTCTGTGCCCGCGTAGCCGAAGCGGAGACCGTATGAACCGGCACTGCAGGCGTCGTGACTGTGGAACGGGTGTCTGCGAGGGTCATGATTTCTCCTTCGATCAGCTTCGCCGTGCGGCCACTGACGGTGGCATCTTCGGCACCGTGTTCGAA
>NZ_JBAWFH010000087.1:0-2814 GCF_049591685.1 Rhodococcus sp. (in: high G+C Gram-positive bacteria)
GTCCGTGAGTTCTCGGCATCGCGTGGTGGTGAGTACGTGCTCCACCAGACGCTGGGTCGTCTCGCGCGTTCCCCGAAGATGGCGAGACGCAGGACGCCCTCCCAGGCTGACACTTTGGATACTGTCCGGAGACACCACGGCCGTCGTCATACCCGGTCACCTTTCCGCGCAGCCACCGTCCGGGCTCCGCCAGAGAACGGTAGCCCACAAACAGACCTTAGTCACGGATTCTCTCGTCATAAACAGTCTGGCGGTTTGTTCTACGAATACTTACGCGGTTCGGCAACCCTGATGGTCAGGCCGCTTCGCGCTCTTCCGCCACCTTCGTTTGTGTGCGAACGGCCAACCTGTCGGTGTACTGGAAGTGCGGCCGCTTGTCGCCGATGTACGAGGTCATCCACGACACCACCGCGATGTAGCGGTTGCGGAATCCAACCATGTACATCAGGTGCACTGCCAGCCACATCACCCAGGCGACCGGACCCGACATGTCGATCTTGCCGAACAGTCGCGCCACGGCACTGAACCGGCCGACGATCGACATACTGCCCTTGTCGACGTAACGGAAAGGCGTTCCGGCGTCGACCTTTCCGGTGATCATCTTCGCGACGTGACGGCCCTGCTGCATCGCGACGGGCGACTGACCAGGGAGCCCGTTCAGCGACGTCACGTCGCCGATGGCATAAATATCACTGCCCGCGCCGACGGTGAGGTCGTCGTGAATCAGGAGGCGACCCGCTCTGTCGGTGTCGCACCCGGTGCGCTCGGCGACCGTCGCCGCGAGGTCGCTGGCCTGCACGCCCGCCGACCAGACAACCGTTTTGGCCGCGATGGTGCGCGTCGCCTTCGTATCGACGTCCTGGATCGTGACGGTGTCGTCGACGATGTCGGTGACCATGGCTCCGGTCACGACGTCGACGCCGGACTTTTCGAGCTTCGAGCGTGCGTAGGCGCTGAGCTTGCCGCCGAATGCGGGCAATACATCCTTGACGCCGTCGACGAGGGTGACCGTCACGTCGTCGGGCGTGATGTCCGGGAAAGACCCTGCGAAGTACCGGTGCGCGAGGTCTCTGATCTGCCCGGCGAGCTCGACGCCGGTGGCACCCGCGCCGACCACCACGAAGCTGAGCAGTTGCTTCTTCTCGTCGAGATCGGTTGTTTGATGGGCAGTTTCGTAACAGCTGAGGATCTGCTCGCGGAGCGCGATCGCGTCGTCGACGGTCTTGAGGGCGAAGGTGCGGTCCTTGAACTCGTCGCGGCCGAAGTAGGCCTGCGTTGCTCCCGTCGCGACGATCAGCCGGCCGAAGCCGATGGTGTGCGACGCACCCGCCCCGGTGTAGGTGACGGTGTGGCGCTCCGGATCGACGTCGACGACGCGTCCGAGTCGCACGTCGGCGCAGTCGTAGTCCGCGAGGATCTGCCTGATCGGAGGGGCGATCTCTCCGGTGGACAGCATGCCGGTCGCGGCCTGGTAGAGCAGTGGTTGAAAGAGGTGTTCGGTGGTGCTGGAGACGAGCGAGAACCTCACGCCGGCCTTGCCCAGAGTCTTGGCGGCGGCCAGGGCTCCGAAGCCCGATCCAACGATGACGACCTCGTACGTGTCCACGACACACTCCCTTTCCGTTTGCGGTGCACTACCCATGGAACGCTCGGTCCGAGTGGTTATCAACGCGAAAGATGGAATAGCATCGATGAGCAAAACTCATGGATGGAGTCACGGTGGAGCTACGTCAGCTGAAATACTTCCTCGCGGTCGGCGAGGAATTGAACTTCTCGCGTGCAGCCGAACGCTGCTACGTATCGCAATCCGCCATCAGTCTGCAAATAGGCAAACTCGAACGAGAGATGGGCGAGGCGTTGTTCGAGCGTACGTCGCGGTCCGTCCGATTGACCGTCGTCGGAGCACAATTGGTCTCGATCGCTCGGCATATGGTCGAGCTGGAACAGGCTGCCCTTGCGTTGACCTCGCGCCGCCGCAACAAACTGCGCCTGACCGGGAACATGACCTTCGCCGCCAATGCTCTCGCGGCGATCGTGCAGGTGCGCGAGCAGCATCCCGACGCCGAGATCGACTTCGTTCTCAAACGATTCACGGAGCAAATCGAAGCCGTCACGTCGGGGGACTGTCAGGTAGCGCTCATCCGTGGCAGCGTGGAACGCTCGGGCCTCGACGCCACGGAACTGTGGACCGAAGACCTCGTCGTGGCATTGGCCGAGGGCCATCCGCTCGCCGGCGAGGAAAACCCCAGCCTCGAGCAATTGACGCACTACCCCCTGCTGCTCCCCAAGCGTAGCGAGCAGATTTTGCTGCACCGGGTGGTCGAGGGAGCGATGAAACGAAGCGGCCTGCGCCTGACCTTCGGCCCACCCGTCGCGCTGGACCACACCGCCAGCGCCGAACTGCTCAACCACCCCGACTGCTGGTCCATCCTGTACGCCAGCACAGCCGAAAGCACACCCCGAACCGGTCTCGTGTTCCGCACCGAAGCGCAACGCAGACTGCAGCTGCCGGTGTCCGCAGTGGTCGATGCCACCGTTCCCGCCACGGACATTCAACGCAATCTCATTCGAGCACTGGCGGAGACTGCGCCGCAACCGGTTTCGTCATGACCAGTTCGCGCTCACCAGGTGCCAGGGGATAAGGCACCGTCGAACCGCGCTAGCGCGTCCCGACGAGTTGTTGCCCCGAGGACAGCAGAACGCTCGTGGACGCGTCGGATTCACGCGCCGACACCACGCTCTCTCGAAGGATGAGGTAGGCGTCGTTCAGCGGAACAACCATTCGCAGTGCGCTACCGTCCGAGAATTGCACTC
>NZ_JBAWFH010000088.1:0-1530 GCF_049591685.1 Rhodococcus sp. (in: high G+C Gram-positive bacteria)
CTCGTCGCCCGCGGGTTGAGCGGGGTCGCGTTGGTGACCTCCGATGCGCACGCCGGGTTGGTGGCATCGATCGGGGCGACGTTGCCGGGTGCGTCATGGCAACGCTGCCGCACGCATTACTCGGCGAATCTGATGTCGGCGACACCGAAAGCGCAGTGGCCGATGGTCAAGACGATGCTGCATTCGATATACGACCAGCCCGACGCGAAAGGTGTTGAGGAACAATATGATCGAATGCTCGACGCTTTGTCCGACAAGCTCCCGAAAGTCGCCGAGCACCTCGATGCCGCTCGAGCTGATCTGTTGGCGTTCACCGCGTTCCCGAAGGAGATCTGGCGGCAGATCTGGTCGAACAATCCGCAGGAACGGCTGAACAAGGAAATTCGCCGACGCACCGACGTCGTCGGCATCTTCCCGGATCGGACGTCGTTGATTCGGCTCGTCGGGGCGGTGTTGGCCGAGCAGCACGACGAGTGGACCGAAGGTCGGCGCTACCTCGGACTCGATGTTCTCGCCCGCTCGCGGATGACCATGGTGACCGCTGACGTGAACGAGGACGACATCACCGGCGAGGAGGTGACCCCAACTATCCCGACCGCACTGACAGCATGACCGGAAGGATCACGCAGTGCCCGCCCTCACACACCACGGATTTGGACTTGACCCGACCCGTATTTGTGGTAGTCGAAGTCCCACGCCCCGTTGAGCTTGTGGTTCACACACCCCCACAGGCCCCACTTCACGTCGGCAAGGAAGCTACACACCTGCACCCGCGACACCATGGACCATTCCGCTTTACCGAAGAACTCCCCGATCAACTCCATGACCTGCTGCTCGCCGTAGAACATTTCCGTCACCAGGACAGCGAGCTCATAGGCGCGGTCGTTGTTCGACGCGAACTCGTAATCCACCAACTTCATCGGCAACCCGTCCCCGATGAGAATATTGCCGGGCATCGGGTCGTTTTGGCACGCCACCAAATCCAAGCCTGACGCCAGCATCGCCGACTTCACCTGGCGGTATTCGGTCAAGATCACTTCGGCATCGCGCGGCAACCTCACACCCAGCTGAGCGACCTGTTCGAGATGCTCGTCGATCATGTCAAAGATCGTCTTCGTGACACTGAGCTTGCTGCCCGAATGCAGCGTCCGATACACGTCGATCATCCCCAGCGGAATCTCCGGACGCTTCAGATCACCGTTCGTGCACGCCCGATAGCCCTCCAGGAACTCGATCACCTCGACACCGGTAATCGGATCGAACAACACCACCTCCGGCCCGATGCCCAATGCTCCGGCACGCCGAGCTGCCTCGTTGGCGAGAGACCGGTCGATGAACGAATCGGTTCCGGCACCGGGCAGCTTCATGAAGTAGCGCTTCGACTTGCCTTCGACGGTGATGCGCCAGTTGCTGTTCATCAGTCCGCCGGGGACGGGGGAGTAGGACATGCCCAGCCGCTCCCACTCCGGAATCGCTGCTAGTGCCTTCTCGACCTGCCGCTCGGGCTCGGTGCGAGCGGATCCAATAGCG
>NZ_JBAWFH010000089.1:0-5152 GCF_049591685.1 Rhodococcus sp. (in: high G+C Gram-positive bacteria)
CGGCACCTCCGGTCGTGGCGCCGGCCATGCCAACGGATGCTTTCGCGCCGACTCGTGTGAGCATCCCGTCGATCGAACTCGACGAAGGCTTGGTCGATCTCGGTCTCACCGATACCGGTGAGATGGAGGTGCCGTCCGACTTCGACGATGTCGGATGGTTCACCGGCGGTGGTCGGCCGGGTGGATATGGCCCGACCGTCCTCGCCGGGCACGTCGACTCGACCACCGGGCCTGCGGTGTTCGACCGGTTGCCGGAGTTGGCCGTCGGCGAGTTGGTGACGGTGACCGACGAGTCGGGCAGGGTCGCTCGGTACCGGATCGAGAGGACGGCCGATTACGCCAAGTCCGAGTTCCCGACGGCAATGGTTTTCGGTGCGACGCGGACCGACGAGATTCGGTTGATCACGTGCTCGGGGGCTTTCGACGCCGCGGTGGGCAGTTACGAACGCAATGTCGTCGTCTTCGGCAGTCGGGTCTGACGCGTTTTGGTGAACGCACGGATGCTGAGGTAGTCTGGCCGACGGCTTCGAAACGGGTTCTCGCAAGTGCGGGATTTCGTTCGGATCCGCCCAATCAAGTTCTACCCAAGACCGTTGGTCACCGCTTCTCGAGGGCTAGTCCTGACAGATATGCGGTTGAAGGTCCGATCAGCTCGGACGGCCCACGCAGGAGAACGAGGTAAGGGACCTGTTCGACGGATCTACGGACGTAACTGTTCGGAAGCTGTCTGCCTGTCTACGCCCCGTGTGCTTCTGCACCGGGGCGTTCGTCGTTTTCCGGGCCCTCTCGCGATCGACATTACTTCCCACGAGAGGAGGCGAAGTATGGCAAAGCCCGAAAAGGTCTCAGCAGTTTCGGAGATCACCGAACAGTTCAAGGGTTCGACGGCTGCGGTCGTCACGGAATACCGCGGATTGTCGGTTTCCGGACTTACTCAGCTCCGGCGTGCGCTCGGCGACAGTGCCACGTACTCCGTCGCCAAGAACACCCTGGTCAAGCGCGCTGCTGCCGATGCAGGTATCACCGGGCTCGACGAGTTGTTCGTCGGACCGACCGCCATTGCGTTCATCAAGGGCGAGCCGGTCGACGCTGCGAAGGCCATCAAGGCCTTCGCAAAGGACAACAAGGCGTTGGTCGTCAAGGGCGGCTACATGGATGGCGCAACGCTGTCCGTGGACGAGATCAACAAGATCGCGGACCTCGAGTCCCGCGAAATCTTGCTGGCCAAGCTCGCAGGCGCCATGAAGGGCAACTTGTCGAAGGCTGCCGGTTTGTTCAACGCTCCGGCATCGCAGGTCGCACGACTGGCCCAGGCGTTGGCGGACAAGAAGGCAGCGCAAGCCCCGGCCGCGGCCGAGGCAGCTCCCGCCGAAGCAGAAGCTCCCGCCGAAAGCTGATCCGCACACTTGCGACAGCTCCACACCCAACCGTCCGTCGCGGATCAGCGACTCGGTACGTATAGGAAGGACCCGCCACCATGGCGAAGCTCAGCACCGCAGAATTGCTCGACCAGTTCAAGGAGCTCACCCTCCTCGAGCTCAGTGAGTTCGTGAAGGCATTCGAGGAGACCTTCGAGGTCACCGCAGCCGCTCCCGTCGCAGTCGCAGCAGCCGGCGCAGCCGGTGCTCCGGCCGAGGCAGCCGAAGAGCAGGACGAGTTCGACGTCGTCCTCGAGTCGGCCGGCGACAAGAAGATCCAGGTCATCAAGGTCGTTCGTGAGGTCGTTTCCGGCCTCGGCCTGAAGGAAGCCAAGGACCTCGTCGAGAGCGCTCCGAAGGCCATCCTGGAGAAGGTCGCCAAGGACGCAGCCGAGGCTGCCAAGGAGAAGCTGGAAGCAGCCGGCGCGAAGATCTCCGTCAAGTAGGTTTCGACGGCCATCACGGCCTGTTCTTCACCCTCGAAGGGCCATTCCCACGCCGGGAATGGCCCTTCGTTTCGTCGTAGCCCCGGGAAGATGCCTTACAACCCGTTGCGCCTCCGAAGTTTCGGACCAGAATCGGGCGAGTTGCCCGCGTGTTGCAGTGATGTGAGCCACACTGTCTTCAGGACCGCAGCCCGACTCGGGGATTTACTTACTGGGCAGTAAGCTCCTGTGTCGGTGCGAACACTCATATGGGTTAGAGTGACGCAACCCACATCAGGATCGATGTGTACGAACTGTGGAGGTCAGCGTGGGAGTCGAGGTTTCGGTCGAGGGATTGACCAAGTCTTTCGGTGTCCAGAAGATTTGGCAGGACGTCTCTTTGACGTTGCCGTCGGGTGAGGTCAGTGCTCTGCTCGGACCTTCGGGAACCGGCAAGTCGGTGTTTCTCAAGTCGTTGATCGGGCTGCTCCGTCCGGAGCAGGGCAAGATCTTCGTCGACGGAACCGACATCCTGCAGTGCTCTTCTCGAGACCTGTACGAGATCCGCAAGCTGTTCGGTGTGCTGTTCCAGGACGGTGCTCTGTTCGGCTCGATGAACCTCTACGACAACGTGGCCTTCCCGCTGCGCGAGCACACCAAGAAGTCCGAGTCCGACATCCGCAAGATCGTGATGGAGAAGCTCGAGCTGACCGGTCTGATCGGCGCCGAGGACAAGCTCCCGGGCGAGATCTCCGGAGGTATGCGCAAGCGTGCCGGACTGGCCCGCGCACTCGTGCTCGACCCCGAGATCATCCTCGTCGACGAGCCGGACTCCGGTCTCGATCCCGTCCGCACCACGTACATCTCGCAGACGCTCATCGACATCAACGCCGAGATCGACGCCACCATCCTCATCGTTTCGCACAACATCAACCTTGCGCGGACCGTGCCCGACAACATCGGTATGTTGTTCCGTCGACAGCTCGTCATGTTCGGACCACGTGAGGTTCTTTTGACCAGTGACGAGCCCGTGGTCAAGCAGTTCCTCAACGGCACGATGATTGGGCCGATCGGTATGTCGGAGGAGAAGGACGAGGCCCAGATGGCTCATGAGCAGGCGTTGGTCGACGCCGGGCACCACGCAGGCGGCGTCGAGGACGTGGAGGGCATCGTTCCGCAGATGAAGGCGACGCCGGGCACGCCGGTACGCCAGGCGGTCGGACGCCGCCAGGAGCGCGTCCGGCAGATCATGCACACGCTGCCCCAGAGTGCCCAGGTCGCGATTCAGGAAAGCCTGGACAACACCGACCCCAATCAGCAGACTCCGGCCTACGCAGGCCAGAACCAGGGCGACAACGCCGGGTACGGCAATACCGGTTACGACAATGCCGGATATGACAATGCCGGATATGACAACGCCGGATATGACAATGCCGGATATGACAACGCGAGCTACGACAACTCGAACTACGACAATGCCGGTTACGACAACTCGGGTCGCGGGGGCCAGGGTTACACCAACACCGACAGTGCAGGTTACGAGACCGGATACAGCGATCAGGGCCACGGCCCTGCGCAGGGGCGGGGACAGTAAGGATTATGGGGGGTAAGAAGAAATCAGCTCTCGCTCCGGCGGGCGCGGCACTGGCGCAAGCCGGAAATATCGTCGAACTGCTCGTGGATGTGGTCAGGAACACGTTCAGAAGGCCGTTCCAGTTCCGTGAATTCATCGAACAGGCGTGGTTCATCGCCAGTGTCACGATTTTGCCGACTGCACTCGTGGCCATCCCGTTCGGTGCTGTCGTGTCGCTGCAGACGGGCTCGCTGATCAAGCAGCTCGGCGCCGAATCGTTCACCGGCGCAGCCAGCGTGCTGGCGGTGATCCAGCAGGGCAGCCCAATCGTGACCGCGTTGCTCATCGCAGGCGCGGCGGGATCGGCTGTCACGGCCGACCTCGGCTCGCGAACCATCCGCGAAGAGATCGACGCCATGCGCGTACTGGGCATCGACCCGGTGCACCGGCTGGTCGTACCGCGTGTACTCGCCATGATTCTGGTAGCCCTGCTTCTCAACGGTCTCGTGTCCGTCGTCGGCATCGCGGGAGGCTACTTCTTCAACGTCGTTCTCCAAGGCGGAACTCCAGGCGCCTATCTCGCGTCGTTCTCCGCGCTCGCTCAGCTACCCGATCTGTACGTGGCCGAGTTCAAGGCCGCGATCTTCGGTGTCATCGCCGGAATCATCGCCTCCTACAAGGGACTCAACCCCAACCCGGGACCCAAGGGTGTCGGAGAAGCAGTGAACCAGACCGTCGTCATCACGTTCCTGCTGCTGTTCTTCGCGAATCTCATCCTCACCCTGGTGTACCTCCAGGTAGTGCCGGCGAAGGGAAGCTGACCCGCAATGACCATCGCCAAAGGTCGTGGCGACCGAACTCTGCTGCGCGCCAAAAAGATCGCAAGCGCGCCGCTCAACGTTCTCGACAGTGCCGGCGAGCAGATGTCGTTCTACGTGCGAGCCATCGGTTGGATCCCGCGCACACTGATCCACTACAAGAAGGAAGTTCTTCGGCTGCTGGCCGAGGTCACCTTCGGTACCGGTGCCCTCGCCGTCATCGGCGGCACGATCGGCGTCATCATCATGATGTCCGGCGCCACCGGTGTTGTCGTGGGGCTGCAGGGTTACGCGGCCCTCGAACAGCTCGGCAGTTCGGTGCTCACCGGCTTCCTCTCCGCGTACGTCAACACCCGTGAGATCGCGCCTGTCGTGGCAGGTCTCGCTCTGTCCGCCACCGTCGGTGCAGGTTTTACGGCTCAGCTCGGCGCCATGCGTATCTCAGAGGAGATCGACGCCCTCGAGGTCATGGCCGTACCGAGTGTGCCGTTCCTCGTCACCACGCGCATGATTGCGGGCTTCGTCGCCGTCATCCCGCTCTACATCGTGGGTCTGCTGGCGTCGTACATCGCCTCCCGCGGTATCAGCACCCTCTTCAACGGTCAGTCGGGTGGCTCGTACGATCACTACTTCAATCTGTTCCTACCGCCCGAGGACGTGCTGTATTCGTTCCTCAAGGTGCTGATCTTTGCTTTCGTGCTGATCATGATTCATTGCTATTACGGTTTCCATGCGTCGGGCGGCCCCGCAGGCGTCGGCGTTGCAGTGGGCCGGGCCGTGCGTACGGCTATCGTGACGGTCGCTGTTCTGGACTTCTTCCTCAGTCTCGCCATATGGGGAACCACCACCACAGTGAGGGTTGCCGGATGATCGACTCGACGTCGCGATTGAAGCGACTACTCCTCGGTCTTGCGTTCT
>NZ_JBAWFH010000090.1:0-6897 GCF_049591685.1 Rhodococcus sp. (in: high G+C Gram-positive bacteria)
CCGTGGCCCTCGACGCCGCCGACGCCGCCGACCTGCGCACTGTCGCCGAATTCGTCGGAGCACACGGCCACGAGCTCGACATTCTCTCCCGCGCTAAGATCCGCGAACTCGAACCGTCGCTCGCGCAGAACATCCGGCTCGCCATCCACGCTCCCACCGAACTGGCCGTCGACAACCGCGCGCTCGTCGCTGCTCTCCGCGACGCCGCAACGGACGTGAAGATTGTTTCCCACACCGTCACCGACCTCGACGCGCTGGACGCCGACCAGGTGGTCGTGGCCGCAGGCGCACAATCGGCGGCGCTGCTCGACGGCATACCGGTCCGTGCGGTGAAAGGCGAAATACTGCGGCTGCGACGCCGACCGAGCGCCGCCGCACCGCCCACCCGCACCATCCGCGGCAACGTGCACGGACGTCCCGTCTACCTCGTCCCCCGCGGCGACGGACTCGTCGTGGGCGCGACGCAACACGAATCCGGACACGACACCCAGGTGACCGTCGCAGGTGTACGCGACCTCATCGCCGACGCGGAACGACTGATGCCCGGCATCGGCGAATACGAACTACACGAATGCTCCGCAGGCCTGCGGCCTATGAGCCCCGACGGACTGCCCGTCATCGGCAGAATCACCGACCGCATCATCGTCGCATCCGGACACGGGCGCAACGGAATCCTGTTGACACCCATCACCGCCGACGCCGTCGCCGCACTCCTGGACGGACGCACCCTCCCCGAAGCCGCAGCTGCAGACCCAGCACGCTTCCACTAGAGATAGGTAGGAAAAGCATGATCACAGTCAACGGCGAAGACCACGCCCTGCTCGAAGGAACGACGATGCGCCAGCTGCTCACTTCGCTGTCGATGCCCGAAAAAGGCATCGCAGTGGCCGTCGACGGTACCGTGCTGCCGAAAAGCCGGTGGGACGACGCCATCGTCGAAACCGGCTCCACCATCGAGGTTCTCACGGCGGTGCAGGGTGGTTAGATCCGGTCATTCCGCAGGCTCCACTCCCGACGTGGCTGAGAATTTCACCATCGCCGACAGAACGTTCTCGTCGCGCCTCATCATGGGCACCGGGGGAGCGGCCAACCTGACCGTCCTCGAGGATGCCCTCGCGGCGTCCGGCACCGAACTCACCACCGTCGCCATGCGCCGCGTCGACGCAGCGGGAGGCACGGGTGTGCTCGAACTGCTGCGCAAGCTGGACATCGCGCCGCTCCCGAACACTGCGGGTTGTCGCGGTGCCGCCGAGGCCGTACTCACCGCTCAGCTCGGCCGCGAAGCGCTCGAAACGGACTGGGTGAAGCTCGAGGTCATTGCCGACGAACGCACCCTGCTGCCCGACGCGATCGAACTCGTCTCCGCTGCAGAACAATTGGTCGACGACGGCTTCGACGTCCTCCCGTACACCACCGACGATCCAGTACTGGCCAAACGGCTCGAAGACATCGGCTGCGTCGCCGTCATGCCCCTCGGTGCACCCATCGGAACCGGCCTCGGCATCTCGAATCCGCACAACATCGAAATGATCGTCGACGCCGCCGGGGTGCCCGTCATCCTCGACGCAGGCATCGGCACCGCCAGCGACGCCGCGCTCGCGATGGAACTCGGTTGTGACGCCGTCCTGCTCGCCACCGCCGTCACACGTGCGAAAGATCCCGCGCTGATGGCGTCGGCGATGCGGCACGCCGTGGTCGCAGGGCACGAAGCCCGCCGCGCCGGCCGCATCCCGAAACGATTCTGGGCGCAGGCCAGCTCGCCCATGTGACTGCTTGCTGGTAGAGGGGCTCAGGGGTGCACTCGGGGTCGGGTCATCCGAAAGGATGACGCGGGTCGCGACTCGCGGGTGATGTGCCGTGCGGCCTCGGTGCGAGAGAGTTGCTCCCATGATCGAAGTAACGGGACTGACCAAGCAGTTCGGTGCCACCAAGGCGGTCGACGACCTGACCTTCACGGTGAAACCGGGCATCGTGACCGGCTTCCTCGGACCCAACGGTGCGGGCAAGTCGACAACCATGCGCATGATCCTCGGACTGGACCGCCCAACCAGCGGTACCGCCCTGATCGAGGGCAAGCCGTACAACAAGCTCAAGCAACCACTGCGTACCGTCGGGGCATTGCTCGACGCCAAGTGGGTGCACCCCAACCGTTCGGCGCGGGCACACCTGGAGTGGATGGCCGCCTCCAACGGCATTCCCAAGTCCCGCGTGGACGAGGTTCTGCGCCTCGTCGGTCTGTCCGAGGTCGCGAAAAAGAACGCCGGCGGTTTCTCGCTCGGTATGTCGCAGCGGCTCGGCTTGGCCGGTGCACTTCTCGGCGACCCTAAAGTTTTGCTGTTCGACGAGCCGGTCAACGGCCTCGACCCCGAGGGCATCGTCTGGATCCGAAAGTTCATGCAGCGCCTCGCAGCGGAGGGCCGCACGGTGCTCGTCTCGAGTCACCTTCTCTCGGAAATGGCGCAGACCGCCGAGAACCTGGTGGTGATCGGCCGCGGAAAGCTTATCTCCGATTCCTCGGTGCAGGAGTTCATCGATCACGCATCCGAAGCGTCCGTCCGCGTACGCAGTCCGCAGCTCGACGCGCTCCGCAGCGCACTGACCTCCGCCGGGCTGACCGTGCGTGAGCCGGGTACCACCGAGGAACTGCAACCGGCACTGGTGGTCACCAACTCGACCACCGATGCAATCGGCGACATCGCGGGCCGGGCCGGCATCGTTCTTCACGAATTGTCCTCGCAGCGTGGATCTCTGGAAGAGGCTTTCATGAAGCTCACCGGGGACGACGTCCAGTATCACGGCGCAGGCGCCGACGTCATGGGAGGTGCACTGTAATGAGTGTCCTGGCAGCAGAACGCATCAAGATCACCTCGACGAAGTCGCCGTGGTGGTGCACCGCCGCAATCATCGTGCTTGGGCTCGGACTCGCCGCCATCATCGGCATCACGTCCAAGCTGGGCCTCGAGTCGTACAACAACCAAGTGGCAGAGGGCAATACGCCGGACTTCGAGCCCTACCTGCCCACCGCATTCGACGCCGTGGGCAGCGGAGTCGGCGGCTTCGGCGTCATGGTGCTGATGATCCTGGCCGCGCTCACCGTCACCAGCGAATACCGCTTCGGTGTCATCCGCACGACGTTCCAGGCCATCCCCAACCGCAACGCGGTGCTGATCGCCAAGGCCGCACTGATCGGTGTGTTCGGGTTCGTGCTGAGCTTCGTGCTCGGGCTCGGCGCCTTCTACCTGGCCAAGGCATTCGCGGGAGAACAAG
The DNA here is from genome assembly GCF_049591685.1 of Rhodococcus sp. (in: high G+C Gram-positive bacteria). Lineage (GTDB taxonomy): Bacteria > Actinomycetota > Actinomycetes > Mycobacteriales > Mycobacteriaceae > Rhodococcoides. The sequence continues at coordinate 3,268 of NZ_JBAWFH010000090.1, forward strand.
CCGGAGCGGCTCTCAGCTTCGACGTCGACGGTACGTGGCGGGTCATCTACGGCACCGCAATCCTCGCCTTCCTGCAGGTGATCATCGCTGTCGGCGTCGGTGCACTGCTCCGTCAGTCGGCAGGCGCCATCGCGCTGTTGTTGCTGTGGCCCTTGGTCATCGAGAACCTCTTCGGTCTGTTCGGTTCGTTCGGCCGCGCGATCCAGCCGTTCCTCCCGTGGCTCAATGCAAGCCACTTCCTCGGTTCCGACGGCGGAGTCGACTTCCACTGGGGCCCGATCGGCAGCCTGATCTACTTCATCGTGTTCACGGCGATCGTGTTCGGTGCCGCGCTGTTCGTCACCAATCACCGGGACGCGTGACCTGAAATCCAGTTAGGGTTCATCCATGCGACGGATGACCCTGATCTCGAGCTTCGCAGTCGGAGCGCTCGTACTGGCCGGTTGTTCTTCGTCCTCGGATTCCGCGGGGGACGGCGAGCAGCCGGCCAGTTCTGCATCCACCACCGCAGCGGTAGCCGACGGTCCTGCGCTTGCCGATGCCGTCACCGAAGACGCGGTCGTCGGGCACCTCGAGGAGTTCGAGCGCATCGCCTCGGAGAACGACGGAAACAGAGCAGCCGGAACGGCAGGGTACGACGCGAGCGTCGACTACTTGACCGGCACCCTCAGCGCCGCCGGCTTCGACGTCGAGACGCCGGAGTTCGAGTTCGACCAGTTCACCGCCAACACCCAGTCGCTGTCGGCGGGTGAGCAACCGGTGTCGGTGGCAGCGCTGACCTATTCACCGTCCACACCCGAGAACGGCATCACCGCGCGGGTGATTCTCGCGCCCGCCGACGACTCACCCGGTTGCGAGGCAACGGATTACGACGGCCTCGATGTCGGCGGGGCCATCGTCGTCGTCAACCGTGGGGTGTGCCCGTTCGGCGCGAAGCAGACCGTCGCAGCAGAACTGGGCGCGGCCGCGGTGATCATCGTCAACAACGAACCGGGCCCCCTCGACGGCGGCACGCTCGGCAGCCGGGACGGCGCGAAAATACCCACCGCCGGAGTGAGCCAAGACGACGGACCGATCGTGGCGGCCGCACCGGAACTGACGTTGACCCTCGATACCGAGACCATCACGACCAAGAGCCGCAACGTCATCGCGCAGACCAAGACCGGCAACACGACCGACGTGGTCGTCGCGGGCGCCCACCTCGACAGCGTTCCCGAAGGGCCGGGAATCAACGACAACGGCACCGGCACCGCTGCGGTACTGGAGACGGCGGTGCAGATGGGCGCGGAACCCGACGTCACCAATGCTGTGCGCTTCACCTTCTGGGGCGCGGAAGAGCTCGGCCTCGTGGGTTCGGGGAAATACGTCGAGGGGCTGAGCGAGGAGGAGCGAGCGAACATCGCGCTGTACCTCAACTTCGACATGATCGGCTCACACAACGCCGGCTACCTCGCCTACGACGGCGACGACTCGGACAAGGTCGGCGAGCCTGCCGGGCCCGCAGGTTCCGACGCCATCGAGCGTGTGTTCGCCGACCGGCTGCGCTCGGAAGGTATCGAGATCGACGGCACCGACTTCGACGGACGGTCCGACTACGGTCCGTTCATCGCCTACGGCATCCCTGCGGGTGGCGTCTTCAGTGGCGCCGACGACGTCATGACCGATGCGCAAGCCGCGAAGTGGGGCGGCACGGCGGGGGAAACCTTCGACGAGAATTACCACACCGCGGAGGACACCCTAGCGAACGTCGACCGGGAGGCCCTCGCAGTCAACGCGTCGGCAGTGGCCTTCGGGATCGGTACGTACGCGCAGTCGGTCGAAGGTCCGAACGGCGTTCCGGTCGGCGAAGCGCGCGTGACCGCCAGATCGGGGCAGTAGTTGTGTGTAACTGTCGGTTACGCTTGTTTCCATGAACCAGTACGTGGCGTCGACGCTCGACTGGGTCAAGGGCGTCAATCGACGCCCCGTGGTGGTGGACGCCGTCCGGCGCGTCCGTCGCGTTCTGCCCGGTGATCCGTCGTTCGGTGACCCGTTGTCGATGGCAGGGCCAGGATCGGCGCTGGCCGTCGCCCGTGCTGCCGACAAGTTCCTCGACGACGAACCGGGCGCGACGCGGGAAATCGGACTCGGCGCACTGCAACTCTGGCAGGCGGTGCTCGAACGAACCGGCCGCGGACGCGGAGAACGCGACATCACGATCGTCTTCACCGACCTCGTCGGGTTTTCGTCCTGGTCGCTCGGCGCCGGCGACACCGCGACTCTGACGCTGCTGCGCAAGGTGTCCAAAGCCGTCGAGCCTGCGGTCGCCGCCCACGACGGATACGTCGTCAAAAGGCTCGGCGACGGCGTCATGGCCATCTTCTACCGGCCGGACAAGGCCATCGCCGCTGTTCTGGCTGCCCGGGCTGCGCTCGCGCAGGTCGACGTGGACGGCTACACCCCCACGATGCGCGTCGGCATCCACACGGGCAGCCCACGGCAGATCGGATCGGACTGGCTCGGCGTCGACGTCACCGTCGCCGCACGCGTGATGCAGACCGGCGGCAACGGCAACCTGATGATCTCAGAGGCTGCGCTCGACGCCCTGCCGGACGGCACCCTCGAACGCCTGGGACTCACCGTCAAGCCCTACCGGCGCGGATTCTTCGCTCCCAAGATGAAGGGCGTGCCCGACGACCTGAAAATTTTACGACTGGTGAAGTCGCCACAGCGGTGAGACGGGCCCGTGACCTGCGCCGAGGTCGTACGCCGCGGCCAGGCACGCAGTGACCCACTCCTTGCCGAAGGCCACCGCCTCGGGCACCGAGTAGCCGTTGGCCAGAGCGCACGCGATAGCCGCGGCGAGCGTGTCGCCTCCGCCGTGATCGTTGCCCGTGTCGATGCGCGGACTCGAGAACTCCTGGAAGATGTCGCCGTCGAACAGGATGTCGGTGCTCTTGTCCGACGTACGCAGGTGACCGCCCTTGACCAGCGCGTACCGGGCCCCCAGATCGTGCAGCGCGCGCGCAGCCGAATGCGCGGTGGCGTCGTCGACCACGTCAATGCCGGTGATCAACCGAATCTCGTCCAGGTTGGGCGTCACCAGCGTCGCGATCGGAAACAGGGTGTGTCGGATGGCGTCGAGCGCCTCCTCGTGCAGGAGCGGATCGCCGTGCATCGACGCGCACACCGGGTCGACGACGAGCGGCACGGGCTGATCGCGGCCGATGCCGACCTCGGTGCACACCGCGGTGACTGCTTCGATGATCGCGGTCGACGCGAGCATGCCGGTCTTCGCCGCACCCACGCCGATGTCTCCGACGACCGAGCGAACCTGGTCCGCGACGACCTCGGGTGGGATCTCGTGGAAGCCGCTGACGCCGACCGTGTTCTGCACGGTGACCGCGGCGACCGCCACGCACGCGTGCACACCGCACAGAGCCATGGTTCGGCTGTCGGCCTGAATCCCGGCACCGCCACCGGAGTCGGTGCCGGCGATGGTCAGTACGCGTACGGGCGTCGATCCGTCGGGTGTCAGCGGTAGCAACTTCACGAGGCGACAGTACCGGCAGCGTTCTCGGCGTCGGCCACGGATGCGGCACCTGCAATGAATGTTGTTGCTTCACAACGCTGGTCAGAGGGATCTATGAC
>NZ_JBAWFH010000091.1:0-9377 GCF_049591685.1 Rhodococcus sp. (in: high G+C Gram-positive bacteria)
GGTCGGTACGACGATCGTGCCGACAGCGGGAAGCTGTTGCAGCAGTTCGGTACCCAGGGTGGCTTGCCCCGCAACGATATCGGCGTGATCGAACGGTGGATGAGTACGGCTCCGGTGCGCTCCGCGAACTCTTTCGCATGACCGAGCGCTTCGTCCACCGTCTGTCCGACGAGGGTCACGTCGGCGCCGTAGGCCTTGGTGGCAACCAGTTTCGGCAGCGACACCCCGGTGGCATGAACACCGTGGAGGAAATGCCCAATTCGGTTGCGGCCCAGGAAACTCTTTGCGCATGATTGCCCGCGCTCGCCGCGACCACCCCGTTACCACGCTCCGCTGCCGTCAGGCGGGCGATGCGGTTGTACGCCCCACGGGGCTTGAACGACCCGGTGCGCTGCAAATTCTCGCACTCGAGCGTCACTTCGTGGCCGGTGAGATCGGACAGAATCCTCGACGAGACGACGGACGTCCGACGCATCACCGGCGCGAGCAGCGACTCGGCGGCCGCGATGTCGTCGGTCGTCAGAAGAGCAACGCTCACCTGGGAGTACCGATTCGCGCACGCATCTTCATGACTGCACCCGCTTTACCTGCACCGACGACTGCAGTGAGGATTCCATCACGGACGTAGTACGCCAGGAACTTTCTACCATCGTCCTCGACCATCTCCACCGAATCGTCGGACGATGGAGCCCCCAGAGCCTGGATCTTGACGTCGTACTGATCGCTCCAGAAGTACGGCACCTTGCCCCGCGACGGCGCCGGCGGCGTGCCGAGCAGAGCAGGCACCATGACCCGAACCTGGTCGGCGACGTTGCTCCAGTGTTCGACCCTCGCGGAGCGATCATCGACCGTCCACGCCGACACGTCGCCGACCGTCCACACGTGCGGATCACTGGTACGCCCCACCGCGTCGGCCAGGATGCCGTCTGCGATGTCGATACCCGATCCGGCCAACCAATCCACCACCGGCGACGATCCGACACCGACGACGACGATGTCGCAGTCGATCTCGGCTCCGTCGGTCAAAACGACACCGGAAACCCGACCGGTTCCGCGCAGGGTCGCAACGCCGACCCCGGTACGCAGATCGACACCCTCCTCGGTGTGCATCCTGGCAATCAGCGCGCCCACCTCGGCTCCCAGCACCGAGGCCAACGGTGTGCCTTGGGGTTCGACGACCGTCACGGCCAGACCGAGATGACGAAATCCCGCGGCGAGTTCGCAGCCGATGAACCCGGCTCCGATCACGACGGCTCTGCTCGCACGGCCCGCGTCCTCGGCGAGCGCCTCGGCGTCGTCGCGAGACCGCAGAACGTGGACGCCGAACAGATCAGGAAGGGACGGCAGCCGCCGAGGGCGGAGTCCGGTGGCCACGACGAGGTCGTCGTACTCGATCGTCGTGCCGTCGGCGAGAGACAGAACCCGCGCCGCGGGATCGAGCGCGCAGGCAGCGACGCCCAACTGCAGCCGAATCCCGTGTCGGTCGAAGTACTCCTGCGGCTCGAGCGTGGTGTCCGCGCGCTCACCGCGCAGCACCTCCTTCGACAGCGGAGGCCTGTCGTAGGGCAGGTGCTTCTCGTCGCCGACGAGCACCAGGTCACCGTCGTAACCCGTCCTGCGCAGTTCCTGCGCCGTTTTCAGCCCCGCCAGTCCCGCTCCCACGATCACGATCGTCATGAGAGATCTGTACCAGAAAAAGAACACGTTCCACTGGCCTACCGTCCTCTGCGTCCGCGTCTACGATCGACACCATGAGCACAGACCCCAGCTTCGCCGCAGCAGGTTCAGCAGCGTTGACCACCACGCAGGGGCGAACGATCATCGCCGACGCGGTGGTCGCGAAGATCGCGGGCATCGCCACCCGCGAGATCAACGGCGTCTACGACGTCGGCGGCGGCACGGCACGGGTCGTCGGTGCGCTACGTGACCGCATCCCCGGCGCCCGCGTCAACCACAGCCAGGGCGTCGCCGTCGAGGTCGGCGAGAAACAAGCGGCCATCGACATCGGCATCGTCGCCGAATACGGCGTCGCATTGCACGAGTTGGCCGCAGGCATCCGAAGGAACGTCATCACTGCCGTCGAACGGATGACCGGACTCGAAGTCACCGAGGTCAACATCACCGTCTACGACGTCATTCTCTCCGAAGAAATCGAGCAGAACGCGCGAAGTACACCGCAGGCCGCACTGTCCGGTGTCGCGTTGCCGGACAGCGGGGCCGATACTCGTCCGCGCGTCCAGTGACCTTTCCGGATCAGGTCGAGCTCGCGGACACCGTGGCGGCTGCCGCAGTGTCAGTGTCCGGTGTCGCCGGTCTGCACGGGGGTGAGTTCGGCGAGATCGCGACGTATCTGCCGGGCCGCAAAGTCGTCGGCATCCGCATCGACGATCAACTGTGCGAGGTGCACATCAGTGCCGAGTATCCGACGGATCTCGGCGGGGTCGCGGCCGGTGTCCGGGCCGCGGTGCAGCCGTTAATGCCGGTGCCGGTCGCGGTGACAATAGAAGACGTAGTGGAAACAGGGGCGCGACAATGACCTACACATTCGTCGGTTTGCTGACCGGGCTGTTGCTCGCCCTGGCCGGAATCATCGGCGGTTTCAGCGGTTTCGTGCTCGCCCTGTTCCTCGGGGCAGTCGGCCTCGCCGTCGGCGCTCACTTCGACGGTCGGCTGGATCTGACGTCCATCGTGCGCAGTCGCGGCCGTGGCTGACACCCGCACGCAGAACGCAGCGGACACCCACACCACCCCGGCCGATGCGGGCGGCCCGGGCACCCTCGTCATCAAGGAGCGCGCGGTGGCCAAGGTCGCCGTCGCAGCAGCACTGACGGTTCCCGACGTGATCCGTCAGGTGGGCGGCATGTCCCGGCTGACCGGGCGTGAACTGCCCCGGGCCGACGTATCCGTCGGCGAGGAATCTGTGGCGGTCAACCTCTACCTCGCCCTCGCCTGGCCGTGCCGCATCTCGGAGGTCGCCGCAGCGGTCCACGACGAAGTGAGTCGCGTACTCGACGGCATCGTCGGTCTTCCGCTGCACCGCCTCAACATCCTCGTTGCCGCGACGACCCTGAAGGACAACAACGAGCGGGTCCCGACGACCACCCCGCCCATTCGGCCGACGTCGCCGCGGCCACCGACGGCTAGCCCTGCCGCAGTGCCCGTCGCACTCGTACTTGCCGTCGCACTGCTGGGACTGGCCTTCGTCGCCGGACGCGAATTCCTCATCGTGCACGACACCATCGTCGGAGCCCCGTGGATCCTCAACACCATCGACGCGATCGCGGATCTGCACTGGGCACCGTGGATGCTCGGCGCGTCCGCCGCGGCGCTGATCGTCGGGTTGCTTCTCGTCGCCCTGGGCCTCAAACCACGCACGCGCACCCACGTAGGCGCGGTCTCCCCTTCCGCACAGACACCCGCTGTGTGGCTGCGACCGGCCGACGTCGCCCGTGTGTGCAGCGACCGCGCGGGCTCGGTCCACGGCAGCCTGTCGGCCCGGACCACTGTTACCAGGAAACGAGTGACGGTCGAAGTTCATCCGGTCCCCGGTAGTGACGCGGCCGCCCTCACCGAATCGGTTCGCGACGCGCTGACCCCGACGCTCACGGCACTCTCCGACACCCGCCGGCTCGACATCCGACTCGTCGAAGGTGCGTCGTGAAACGCGTGACCGCGGCAGCCGACCGCATTTTGGCCGTCGTCCTGGGGCTCGCCCTCCTCGGCGCAGGAGCCTTCGCTCTCGCCTGGTACTTCGACGTGCCGTTCGCCACCAGCACGCTCTCGCGCTTCGACCGTCAGGTATTCGCGTCCATCCCTGCACAGAGTTGGTGGGAAGCGACATTGGCAGCCGCCGCCGCCCTCGCATTCGTAGTCGCAATCGCGCTGCTCATCGGCAACCTGTCTCCGCGCCGCACCGGCACGCTGCAGATCGCGTCGAACGACACGCTCGCCGTGCGAGTGGAGCTGAGCGCACTCGCCCGCGCTGTCGCTGCCGACCTCGCCGCGTTCCCCGGCGTCCACTCCGCCCGAGGACGAGCAATCGACGACCGAGGAACCACGACATTGGCCGTCACCGTGCAGGCCGCACCACACATCGACCTGGACACCTTCGCCCGCATCACCGAGAACACAGCTGCGTTCGTCGCCGAAGCCGTCGAAGGATGCCCCGTCGCGCTTCGAGTGCAAGTGCACGTCGACGCCGGCGATCCGAGCCGCGGATCCACTGGCTCGGAGTCCATCGCCAACACCGCGAACACGGCCTGATGCACACGCCACAGCGGCTCGCCGTCCACCGACCGCTGTAGCGCAGGTTCCGGACGTTGGCGCAGGTTGCACACTGCGCGGACAGCTGCAAGGTGCGCGGACAAGGGCGGCTGGCGGAGGGCAGCGAACCCAAACGGACGGCACTGCGCAGAGAACAACCCCACAACGCACAAACGGCACTCACCCGAAGGTGAGTGCCGTTGTGGTGGTGCTGGGTAAAGCTAGATCACTTGATGATCCCGTAGGCGGAGCCTGCGGAGACTACTTGATGATCTTCGTGACGCGACCGGCGCCGACGGTACGACCGCCTTCACGGATTGCGAAACGCAGGCCCTCGTCCATGGCGACCGGCTGGATCAGCGTGACGGACATCTCGGTGTTGTCACCGGGCATGACCATCTCGGTGCCCTCGGGGAGGGTCACGACGCCCGTAACGTCCGTGGTACGGAAGTAGAACTGCGGGCGGTAGTTGTTGAAGAACGGCGTGTGGCGGCCGCCCTCGTCCTTGGACAGGATGTAAGCGTTGCCCTCGAACTCCGTGTGGGGAGTCGTGGTGCCCGGCTTGATGATGACCTGTCCACGCTCGACGTCTTCGCGCTTGATGCCACGAACGAGAAGACCGACGTTGTCGCCTGCCTGGCCCGAGTCGAGCAGCTTGCGGAACATCTCGATGCCGGTGACCGTGGTCTTGGTCGAGCCGGGACGGATGCCGACGATCTCGACCTCCTCGTTGACGTTGACCGAGCCGCGCTCGATGCGTCCGGTGACGACGGTGCCACGGCCGGTGATGGTGAAGACATCCTCGACGGGCATGAGGAACGCTTTCTCCGTCTCACGGATGGGGTCCGGGACGGAGTCGTCGACGGCCTGCATGAGCTCGAGAACGCTCTCGGCCCACTTTTCGTCGCCTTCGAGCGCCTTGAGTGCGGAGACCTTGATGACGGGGGCATCCTCGTCGAAGTCCTGCGCAGCGAGAAGCTCGCGGACCTCCATCTCGACGAGCTCGATGATCTCGTCGTCGTCGACCATGTCGGCCTTGTTCAGCGCGACGAGGATGTACGGCACGCCGACCTGCTTGGCGAGAAGGACGTGCTCACGCGTCTGCGGCATCGGACCATCGGTTGCTGCGACGACGAGGATAGCCCCGTCCATCTGGGCAGCGCCCGTGATCATGTTCTTGATGTAGTCGGCGTGACCCGGTGCATCGACGTGCGCGTAGTGGCGCTTTTCCGTCTGGTACTCGACGTGGGAGATGTTGATCGTGATACCACGAGCCTTCTCCTCCGGAGCCTTGTCGATCTGGTCGAAGGCCGATGCCTCGTTGAGGTCCGGGAACTTGTCGTGCAGAACCTTGGTGATTGCTGCCGTCAGCGTCGTCTTACCGTGGTCAACGTGACCGATGGTGCCGATGTTGACGTGCGGCTTCGTCCGGTCGAACTTCGCCTTCGCCACTGTTGTCCTCCTGGACTGTATTGATGCTTGCGTCTATTGCAGCAGTGCGGATGGTTCACAGTTCATTTTGAACTGCATGGTCGTGCGGTGTTGCAGATCCAGCTGATGGAGAGATTTACTCTCCGGTTGCCTTCGCGATGATTTCCTTGGCGACGTTCGCGGGAACCTCTGCGTAGGAATCGAACACCATGGAGTAGTTAGCGCGGCCCTGAGTCTTCGACCGAAGGTCTCCGATGTAGCCGAACATCTCCGACAGCGGAACCAGTGCCTTGACGATACGGGCACCGCTGCGTTCCTCCATGGCCTGAATCTGACCACGGCGGGAGTTCAGGTCGCCGATGACCTCACCCATGTAATCCTCGGGCGTGATGACCTCGACGGCCATGACGGGTTCGAGAATGACGGGGCCGGCCTTGCGAGCGGCTTCCTTGAACGCTTGTGAGCCGGCGACCTTGAAGGCCATTTCCGACGAGTCGACGTCGTGGTAAGCACCGTCGAGCAGTGTGACCTTGACGTTGACCAGCGGGTATCCGGCGAGAACACCGTACTGCATGGCGTCCTGAGCTCCGGCGTCGACCGAGGGGATGTACTCCCTCGGCACACGACCACCACTGACCTTGTTCTCGAATTCGTAGGTGGCACCATCTTCGCCCTCGAAAGGCTCGAGCTTGATGATGACCTTCGCGAACTGGCCGGAGCCACCGGTCTGCTTCTTGTGCGTGTAATCGTGCTTGTCGACCGTCTTGCGGATGGTCTCGCGGTAAGCGACCTGCGGCTTGCCGACGTTGGCCTCGACCTTGAACTCGCGCTTCATACGGTCGACCAGGATGTCGAGGTGGAGCTCGCCCATACCGCCGATGACGGTCTGGCCGGTATCCTCGTCCAGCTTGACCGAGAAGGTGGGATCCTCTTCGGCGAGCTTCTGGATAGCTGTTCCCAGCTTCTCCTGGTCGGACTTCGTCTTCGGCTCGATCGAGACCTGGATGACCGGGTCCGGGAAGCTCATGGACTCGAGGATGATCTGGTTCTGCGGATCGCAGAGCGTGTCACCCGTCGTGGTGTCCTTGAGCCCGATGACCGCGTAGATGTGACCGGCAGATGCGGTCGCGATCGCGTTCTCCTTGTTGGAGTGCATCTGGAAGAGCTTGCCCAGACGCTCCTTCTTGCCCTTGGTCGAGTTGATGACCTGAGCGCCGGAGTCGACCTTGCCCGAGTACACGCGGACGTAGGTCAGCTTGCCGAAGAAGGGGTGCGTCGCAATCTTGAACGCGAGAGCCGCGAACGGCTCGTCGGCGGACGGCTTGCGAGTGATCTCCTTCTCCTCGTCGCCGACGGCGTGTCCGATGGTCTCGGCAACGTCGAGGGGAGACGGGAGGTAGTCGATGACCGCGTCGAGCATGGGCTGAACGCCCTTGTTCTTGAACGCGGATCCACAGAGGATCGGGTAGAGCTCGCTGTTGACCGTCATCTTGCGGATGGCGGCCTTGATCTCGTCGATCGTGAGCTCTTCGCCGCTGAAGTGCTTCTCGAGAAGCGCTTCGTCGGACTCGGCCACCGTCTCGAGCAGCTGCTCGCGGTACTCGTCAGCGCGCTCTTTGAGGTCTTCCGGGATCTCCTGGATCTCGTACTTCTCACCGAGCTTGGTCTCGCCGCTCCAGACGAGAGCCTTCATCTGCACGAGATCGACGACACCCTCGAACTCGTTCTCGGCACCGATCGGCAGCTGGATGACCAGCGGCTTGGCGCCGAGGCGGTCCTTGATGGTCTGAACGGTGAAGTAGAAGTCTGCGCCCAGCTTGTCCATCTTGTTGACGAAGCAGATACGCGGAACGTCGTACTTGTCGGCCTGACGCCACACCTGCTCGGACTGCGGCTCCACGCCTTCCTTGCCGTCGAAGACGGCAACGGCGCCATCGAGCACGCGCAGCGAGCGCTCCACCTCGACGGTGAAGTCGACGTGACCCGGGGTGTCGATGATGTTGATCTGGTTGTCGTTCCAGAAGCAGGTGGTGGCAGCCGAGGTGATGGTGATACCCCGCTCCTGCTCCTGCTCCATCCAGTCCATCGTGGCGGCGCCGTCGTGCACCTCACCGATCTTGTACGAGATACCGGTGTAGAAGAGGATGCGCTCGGTCGTCGTCGTCTTGCCGGCGTCGATGTGCGCCATGATGCCGATGTTGCGGACCTTCGTGAGGTCGGTCAGCACGTCCTGTGCCACGGCTAGATTCCCACTCTTTCGCTTGCTTGATTGCTGTCCGGTGTGCTGCCCCGAAGGGCCGTGATCACCAGCGGTAGTGCGCGAATGCCCGGTTTGCTTCGGCCATCTTGTGCGTGTCTTCGCGACGCTTCACAGCGGCGCCGAGGCCATTGCTGGCGTCGAGGATCTCGTTGGCGAGACGCTCGACCATGGTCTTCTCGCGGCGGGCCTTGGAGAAGCTGACCAGCCAGCGCAGTGCCAGTGTGGTCGACCGCTCGGGACGGACCTCGACCGGCACCTGGTAGGTGGCGCCACCGACGCGGCGGCTACGCACCTCGAGGGCGGGCTTGACGTTGTCCAGCGCGCGCTTCAGGGTGACGACGGGATCGGTGCCGGTCTTGTCACGGGCCTGCTCGAGGGCGCCGTAGACGATGCGCTCGGCCAGTGACTTCTTGCCGTCCAGGAGCACCTTGTTGACCAGCTGGGTGACCAGCTGCGACCCGTAGACCGGATCGTTGACCAACGGGCGCTTCGGCGCGGGACCCTTGCGCGGCATTAGCTCTTCTCCTTCTTCGCGCCGTAACGGCTGCGTGCCTGCTTGCGGTTCTTGACACCCTGGGTGTCCAGCGAGCCGCGGATGATCTTGTAGCGCACACCGGGAAGGTCCTTCACACGACCGCCGCGCACCAGCACCATCGAGTGCTCCTGCAGGTTGTGGCCTTCGCCCGGGATGTAGGCGGTGACCTCAACCCCGGTGGTCAGCTTCACGCGAGCGACCTTCCGAAGCGCCGAGTTCGGCTTCTTCGGGGTGGTGGTGTACACGCGAGTGCACACGCCGCGGCGCTGCGGGCTGCCCTTGAGGGCCGCGGTCTTCACCTTGGCGACCTTGTCGCGGCGACCCTTGCGGACCAGCTGGTTGATGGTTGGCATGTACCGGCTTTCTGTGTTGCTACTTCTACTTCAGGTGGCTCAGTGCTACTTCAGATCGAACTTTTAAGTCTCTGTACTGCTGTTTTCGCCTGATCGCTTCCCCCGCGACCGGGCGTGTCGCGCAAGCCCGGCATCGGAACTGTCCGATGCATCCGGAGCCTACGAAGACACACGAATTCGCCCGACCTGCAGGCACACGGGCCGTTTTTGACAGCCGCGCGCGCCCCTGACAGCCAGGCACGAGGCTCCACAATACCAGGGGTGACCGTGCCGAACCAAACCCGTGCATAAGGGCCTTATCGCAGGTCAGACGCCACAGCCGCAGGAAGGGCTGCAGGCGACGTTACCTGCGCTCCATACCGGCGGCCAACCTCAGCACCATGTCGGTGTACACCGCGTCGGTGTCGACGTCATCCATCACCCCGGTCATCTCCAGCAGGACGAAGCCGTGCAGGGCGGACCAGAACTCCAGGGCCGCATAGAACGCGTTATCGCCGACCAGTCCGTAGGACGCCAGCGCCGCCAGCACCGGGCC
>NZ_JBAWFH010000092.1:0-8846 GCF_049591685.1 Rhodococcus sp. (in: high G+C Gram-positive bacteria)
AGCCAGTGGTTGCGCCGAAACAATGCGAACAATCCGACGCATACCGAGGCGACCAAACCGACAACCAGGTAGTAGCCGTACGTCCAGTGCAGCTCGGGCATGTTGTCGAAATTCATGCCGTAGATGCCGGCCACCATCGTCGGCACCGCGGCGATGGCGACCCACGCCGAGATCTTGCGCATGTCCATGTTCTGCTGCATCGTCACCCGCGCGAGCGCGGCGTCGACCAGCGAGCTGAGCACCTCGTCGAACTCCGCAACGCGTTCCGCCACGGTCGTGTGGTGATCCTGAACGTCCCGGAGATAGCGGCGGACAGCCTTCGGAATCGACGCATCGTTCTGCACCAGCTGAATCAGCGGAGTCGACAGGGGAGTGACCGACCGTCGCAGTTCGACGACCTCCCGCTTGAGAAGGTAGATGTTCTCGACCGGCACGTGATGGTTGGGCGAGAACACTTCCTCTTCCATCAAGTCCACGTCGCGCTCGATCGACGACGTGACCGCCAGGTACTCGTCGACGACGTGGTCGGCGACGGCGTGCAGTACCGCCGACGGACCGAGCGAAAGCCGCTCCGGGTTCTGCTCCAACCTGTTGCGGACGCCGGACAGACCGGAGTGCTCGCCGTGCCGAACGGTGATGACGAAATCGCGCGCGAGGAAAACCATGATCTCGCCGCTCTCGACGATCTCGTTGGCCGTCGTCACGGATTCGTGCTCGATGTAGCTGACCGTCCGCAATACCAGGAAGGTCACCTCGTCGTAGCGTTCGAGCTTGGGCCGCTGATGCGCGTGTACTGCGTCCTCGACCATGAGTTCGTGCAGGCCGTAGCTCTCGGCGACGCCGTTCATCTGCCCTTCGTCGGGAGCGTGCAGACCGAGCCAGACGTAGCCCTCGCCGCGCCGACGCACCTCCGCGATGGCCGCCGAGTGCGTGTACTTACCAGGCAACCGAACGCCGTCGACGTAGACGGCACAATCGACGATGGCGCGGGCGGTCGGTACCGCAACCTTGGGGCCCGTGGACTGGGTGCGAACCGACGGTCGCAGCGAGTGCAGGGGACGCAGCGACGGCCTGGGTGGCATAGACGGCAACTGCTCTCCTTCTCTCGGCGGACGGCCAACGGACCATCGTACGTCAGGTACGCGAACACCTCGGGTGCGCGAGTGTGAACGAGCCTGGGACACTGGCTGTCGTGCTCATCGACCTCCACGCCCATTCTGCTGCGTCCGACGGCACCGACAGCCCCGCGGAGTTGGTGCGCGCCGCGGCGAAGAGTGGCCTCGACGTCGTGGCCATCACCGACCACGACACCACCGCAGGGTGGGACCAGGCGATGGACGCCGCCCCGGCCGGTCTGACCGTCGTGCGAGGCATGGAAATGTCGTGCGAGGGCAGAGGAGAGGACGGCTCGCCGGTGCCCGTCCACCTGCTGGCCTACCTGTTCGACCCGCTCGATGCGGCGTTCGCTGCCGAACGGATACGACTGCAGGGCGAGCGGACAACCAGAATCCGGGTGATGGCGGAGAAGATGGCCGTCGACTACCCCCAGCTCGACCCCGATGCGATCCTCGCCGCGGCCGGCCCGTCGGCAGGGCGCCCGCACCTCGCGCGCGCCTTGGTCGACATCGGCGTCGTCGACAGCGTCGGCCAGGCCTTCGAAAGCCTGCTCGCAACGTCGAGTCCGTACTACGTGGCCAAAGCCGACACCCCGCTCGATCGTGCTGTCGCGATGGTGTCCTCGGCCGGCGGAGTGAGCGTCGTTGCGCACGCCCGCGCCCGGATGCGCGGACGAATCCTCGACCTCCAACAGGTGCGCGAACTCGCCGGACGGCTGCCCGACGGATCGCCGGGACTCGGAGGCATCGAGGTACACCACGCAGACCACACCGTCGACGACGCCCGCGTACTCGCCGAGCTGGCCGAGGAACTCGACCTCATCGCGACCGGCTCCTCGGATTACCACGGCGACAACAAGACGCTGCGGCTCGGCGAACACACCACGGACCCCGCCCACTACGAGCGGCTATGCGCGCAGGCCACGGGACTGATGGCATGAAAGTCGGTGCGCCGTGAGCTTCGATGTCACGCTGTACCTGACCGTCCTGATCACCCTGTTCGTCATCATGGACCCGCCCGGCGCGATCCCGGTGTTCCTCTCGCTCGTCGGAGGCAAGAGCAAAGAGGCCAGAAACCGGGCCGCGTGGCAGGCGCCCGCGGTGTCGCTCACGGTCATCACCGTGTTCGCCATCGGCGGGCAGGCCATCTTGAACTATCTGCACATCGGAATACCGGCACTCCAGGGTGCCGGCGGATTACTGCTGCTGCTCATCGCCCTGTCGCTGCTCACTGGACGCAGTGCAGGTGGCGGCGCCGAAGCAGAGGACGTCAACGTCGCGCTCGTCCCGCTCGGCACACCGCTGATGGCGGGGCCCGGCGCTATCGCCGCGGTCATCGTCTACGTCAGCCAGGCCGACGGGCAAGCAGGGTCGCTGGTCGCCGTCGCCGCCGCCATCGTCACCATCCACCTGGTCTTCTTCGTGGTGCTGCGGTTCTCGACGGTCCTGATTCGCATCCTCGGCGTCGGCGGCATCACGCTGCTCGCCCGGATCGCCGGTCTTTTGCTGGCTGCGATCGCAGTCCAGCTCATCGCGGACTCCGTCCGTGGATTCATCACAGGAGGATGACGGGTTTGCTACGAGCGTTGAGTGGAGCCGTCACCGCGGGACTCGTCGTACTCGCCGCGGTTGTCGCCGGGGCACAGTATCTGGGCGCAGAGCGAGGGTTCCCCGGACCGGGCACCGTTTCGGTGGCGGCACATATTGCCGCAGCGGTGCTCGCCGTCGTCGTCCAGCACTTCGCGGACCATCGTCGCCGAGCCACCGCAGTACTCGCCTCGGTACTGGTCATCGTCATCGCCGGGGTTCTGCTGTGGACACAGTGGTGGAATTGAGGCAGTGGTGGAATTGAGGCAGTGGTGGAATTAGCAGGGGCGTTTGCGCACCTCCCGCACCCGGTGGCACACTGATCGAGATACAGCTTCGGGCGCCACAGCGCCCGGCATCGACGGTGCCGGCTCACCTGCCTCACGTCATCACGGTATTTCGGACGACGCAGCCATCGAAGGGCGCGCTCCGGGACATCTTTCTTTCATTCGCCTGCCGACGTGTCGTCGGACCGGAAGCCGACAGACAACGGGCTTCCAGGTGAGACTTTTCGAGGAGCCCCGAAAACGTGACCACAGTGACCGAACCGACCGACAGCGACTCGGACGATCTGTCCCCGATCACCGCCAATCTGTCCCCGATCACTGATGAGGAAATCTTCCTCGGACATGTCGGTGGCAAGTTGTCGGTCGAGCTCACCGCGCCGCTGGAGACGCAGCGCGATCTCTCCATTGCCTACACCCCCGGTGTCGCCCAGGTCAGTCGGGCCATCGCCCAGGATCCTTCGCTGGCCAAGCAGTACACCTGGACCGACCGGCTCGTTGCCGTGATCTCCGACGGGTCCGCGGTGCTCGGCCTCGGTGACATCGGCCCTCGCGCCTCCCTGCCCGTCATGGAAGGAAAAGCGGCGCTGTTCAAGAACTTCGCCGGCCTCAACTCCATCCCGATCGTGCTCGACACCCAGGACGTGGACGAGATCGTCGACATCATCGTCCGGCTCCGGCACAGCTTCGGCGCCGTCAACCTCGAAGACATCTCCGCTCCGCGCTGCTTCGAGATCGAACAGCGCGTCACCGAAGCCCTCGACTGCCCGGTGATGCACGACGACCAGCACGGAACGGCCATCGTCGTCCTCGCAGCGCTCAATGGCGCCGCGAAAGTCCAGGGCCGGCCGACCGCGGGCCTGAAAATCGTCATCTCCGGTGCAGGCGCAGCGGGTGTGGCATGCGCCAACATCCTCCTCGCCGCCGGGATCCCGGACGTGGTGGTACTCGACTCCAAGGGCATCGTGTCCGCCGATCGCACCGACCTCAACAGTGTCAAGACCGAGCTCGCCTCGCGGACCAACCCGCGTGGCGTGACCGGCGGGGCGGGCGACGCACTCGCCGGGGCCGATGTGTTCCTCGGCGTCTCCGCCGGGCAGATCGCCGAAAGCTACATCGCGTCGATGGCGCCGGAGGCAATCGTGTTCGCGCTGTCCAACCCGGACCCGGAAATTCACCCCGAACGGGCAGCGCAGTACGCGGCGATCGTCGCCACCGGACGCAGCGACTTCCCGAACCAGATCAACAATGTGCTCGCCTTCCCCGGCGTGTTCAAGGGCGCACTCGACGCCGGAGCACGCCGTATCACCGAAGGCATGAAACTCGCCGCCGCCGAGGCAATCCTCTCGGTTCTCGGCGACGAGCTGGCTGCGGACAAGATCGTGCCCAGCCCGCTCGATCCTCGCGTGGCCCCGGCCGTTGCGGACGCAGTTGCGGCAGCAGCGCGAGCCGAGGGCGTCGCGTAGGAACACAACGGAAACGCCCCGAACATGCCCTACCCGGGTAGGTTCGGGGCGTTTCTTCGTTGCAGCCGACCTGTGCCGGGCACCGATGCGTATACGGCGAGCGCGAGTAGACCGTCGATCACCAGGGCCAGGACCGCGACGAGGATGGCGCCGACGAGAACGCGGTCGTAGCTGTACAGCGCGAGCCCGTCGAAGATGTACCGTCCGAGCCCGCCGAGGTTGACGTAGGCGGCCACCGTTGCCGTCGCGATTACCTGCAGGGTCGAATTGCGAAGCCCACCGAGAATCAAAGGCATCGCATTGGGAATTTCCACCCGAAGCAACACCTGCCCCTCGGTCATACCCATCGCGCGGGAGGCGTCCACGACGGCGGCGTCGACGTTCGCAATCCCGGCGTACGTTCCGGCGAGCAGTGGCGGGATGCCGAGTAGTACGAGAGCGATGATCGGCGGGACGAGGCCCAGCCCGATGAGCAACACGAGAAAGACCAGCACACCGAGCGTGGGCAGCGAGCGCAGCGCGTTGACGAGTCCGACGACCACTACCTCGCCCTTGCGGAGATGGCCGATGAGAAGCCCGATGGGCACTGCGATGGCAGCGGACACCAGCACCGCCAAGAGGCTGTACCAGATGTGTTCGAGGATGCGGGCGCCGATTCCGGTGCTGCCCTGCCAGTTGGCCGGATCGGACATGTAGGCGAACGCGTCGCTGAAGATGTTCATGCAGCCGCCTTACGCGGGCTTCTGGGCTTGCCTGCTCTGTGCTTGCCTGCTCTGGTCCATGGCGTGAGCCACCTGCCGATCAGATACAAGGCGGCGTCGAACACGAGCGCGAGGAAGACGATCGATATGATGCCCGCGATGATCTGGTCGGGATAATCCCGCTGATACCCCTGGGTGAACAGTTCGCCCAGGCCGCCGATGCCGATGACCGAACCGACCGACACGAGCGAAATGTTGGTGACCGCCACGACTCGCACGTTGGCGACGAGGACGGGAAGAGCCAGTGGCAGTTCCACCGTCAGGGCTAGTCGCAGCGACGTGAAACCCATGGCCCGCGCCGAGTCGACGACCGCGTCGGGTACGGAGTCGAGGGCCTCGGGCACCGCCCGCACCAGGAGGGCGGTGGAGTACACCGCCAACGCGATGACGACGTTGATGTCGTCGAGGATCTTCGTGCCGAGAACGGCCGGAATGGTGACGAACAGCGCCAGCGAAGGAATGGTGAACGCAATGCTCGCCGCGGTCAGCGTGATCTTTCGAATCCACGGCACGTTACGGATGGCGGTTCCGACCGGAACGGCGATCAGAAGGCCGATCAGTATCGGCAGCAGCGACAGGTAGAGATGGGTCTTGGTGAGTTCGACGACGCGGTCGAAGTTATCGATCAGCCACGTCATCGGCCGGTGTCGTCCTTGCCGAGTGCGAGGGCCTCGAAGTGGTGTTGGTTCCGCGCCTCGTTCTCCGCTGTGCGCTGTGCCGCAAGATGATCGAGGATCTCGGAACCATCGACGCTGCCGACGACGTGGCCCGAATCGTCGACGGCAACACCGATACCGGACGGCGACGAGATGGCCGCGTCCAACGCCTGACGCAGATCTCCGCCGACAGTGAACAACGATCCACCCGCGGCAGTGGAATCGCGGACCTCGTGTCCCGACCGAATGCGTTCGACGCCGGTGACGTCGATCCATCCGAGGGGAGTGCGTTCGTCGGTGACGACGAGAATCCACTGGCCCTGCTCGAGGCGGAGGGTCGTCAACTCGCCTGCCGTTGCCGTGACGATGTCATGGATCGGCACCGAATCGGCCGTCCGGAAGGACAATCCGCGGTATCCGCGATCTCGGCCGACGAACGACGCGACGAAGTCCGTTGCAGGAGAAGCCAATACCGTCGCTGGGCTGTCGTATTGCTGCAGCATCCCGTGCGGACCGAAGACGGCGATTCGGTCCCCGAGCCGTACCGCCTCGTCGATGTCGTGCGTGACGAAGACGATGGTCTTGTTCAATTCGGCTTGCAACCGCAGCATCTCGACCTGGAGGTCTTCGCGGACCACCGGATCGACGGCGCTGAACGGCTCGTCCATCAACAGGATCGGGGGGTCTGCTGCGAGGGCGCGGGCGACGCCGACGCGTTGCTGCTGTCCGCCCGACAACTGCGCCGGGTAACGCGTGGCGAGTGCCGGGTCGAGTCCGACGCGTTCGAGCACGGTGAGTGCGGCTTTGCGTGCCGCACGGCGTGATTCGCCCCGCAGCACCGGTACCGTCGCGACGTTGTCGACGACGGTCCGGTGGGGGAGCAGGCCCGCGCTCTGAATGACGTAGCCGATGCCGCGTCGCAGTTTCACCGCGTCGGTGTCGGCGACGCTTGTGCCGTCCACCGTGATCACACCGGAGGTTGGGGTGATCATGCGGTTGATCATGCGCATCGATGTCGTCTTACCGCAGCCCGACGGCCCCACGAACACCGTGAAGGATTCCGGTTCGATCCGGAGGTTCAACGTGTCGACTGCGATGGTGCCGTCGGGAAACTGCTTGGTGACGTTCTCGAATGTGATCACGGTGTGAGGACTCCTTCTACGAGACCGGAGTATCCAGTCCCTGTTCGGTGACCCACTGCTGCGCTGCCGCGGCAGGCTCGGTCTTGGCCTCGCCGGACACCGATTGATTCAGTGCCAGAAGTTCTTCGGTGGTGAGCTTCGCGGAGATCGCATCGAGAACAGTGGTCAGCTTGTCGGAAGTCTTGCCCGCGTTGATGACCGGGACGACGTTCTGGGCGGCGAAGTTGAACTTCGGGTCCTCGAGGACGACCAGATCGTTCTCCGCGATGGAGGCCGACGTGGAGAAGATGTCGGCTGCGGTGACTTCACCGGAGGTGAGCGCTCGAACCGTCGCGGGCCCGCCGCCATCGGACAGCGGAACGAACTTGCCGGGATCGATGTCGACGCCGTAGTTCTCCTTCAGGCCGGGCAGACCGTATGCGCGCTCCTGGAACTCGGGTGGTGCACCCAGGCTGATCTCGGCCGAGTAGGGCGCGAGGTCTCCGATGGAGGTGAGGTTCCAACGGTCCGCGGTCTCACGCGTGACGACGATGGAGTCCTTGTCCTCGGCGGGCGCAGGCGCGGCGATGACGAGCTCGGAGCCCAATGCGTCCGGAAGTGCTGCCTCGACGTCTTCGGCCGAGGTGGCGGTGGTCTCCGGATCCAGGTACTGCAGGAGGTTGCCAGTGTAGTCGGGGATGAGGTCGATCGATCCGTCCTTGACGGCCGGAATGTAGGCCTCGCGGCTACCGATGTTCAGCGAGGTGTCGACGTCGAAGCCGTTGACCTGCAGTACCTCGGCGTAGATGTTGGCGATGATCTCCGATTCGGTGAAATTGGCGGAGCCGACCACGATGGAGTTGGTGTCCCCGTTACTGCTGTCCCCGCCGCCGGACGACAACGGATCGGAATCGTTGCCGCCGCATGCCGCCAACGCCAACGCAGAGATGGACAGCGCAGCTACGACGCGCGTGGTTCGGGTGATGTTCAATGTTGGCCTTTCGCCGTTCCGCCGAGCTGGATGTACGCCGCAGAGCCTGGGCAATGGTGCTCCGGGCGAGTCTAGCCATAGGGTTGGTCGATGGATGGTCGTCCGCATGGGTTATCGGGGTGGCTTGGTTCCCTGTGTGCCTGAACGCTAAACCTGTGCACCGACAACTTCAGGAAACGGAGACACTTTCGTGCGTGTGTTGGGTCGACGAGTCGTCGCGCTCGTTGCTGTGCCACTTCTCTGCGCTGCTTGCGGGGCGTCCGAGCCGTCCGAACGACCGCTGGTCGTCGGTTCGGCAGACGACGTCCGCGGAGAGGTACTGGCGCACATCTATGCAGGTGCACTGGCGTCGACAGGCGCCGACGTGCGAACCTCGCCGCGGATCGGTGACCGCGACGCCTACCTCGCTGCGCTGGACGCGGCCGAAGTGGACGTGGTGCCCGACCTGACCGGCGAGCTGCTCGGCACCTTCGACAGTGCCGACGAGTCCGTCGATGCCGACGACGTCTTCGTTGCTCTCAACAAGTCGCTGCCGGCCGGTCTGTCGGTCACCGACTATGCGACGGCGGAGGACCGCCCGGCGGTCGCCGTGACCCCGAACGGTGTTCTGTCGGAGGCCAGCACCATCGACGACATCGCGGCGCAGTGCAGCACGGCCACGGTAGTGGTGGCCGACGCCGATCGCGCGGCCGTCGACACCCTCGCGGAGCGGTACGGCTGCACGTTCGCGTCGGTCACCGCGGCAGACAACGACGCGGTCGTCCCGACGCTTCTCGACGGATCGGCGGACGTGGCGCTCATCCGGACGGCGTCGGCGGGTCCGGGCGCGAAGGATTTGCTGGTGCTGGAGGACGATGCCGAAGCG
>NZ_JBAWFH010000093.1:0-32539 GCF_049591685.1 Rhodococcus sp. (in: high G+C Gram-positive bacteria)
GCTCCGCCGATGCCGAGCAGCACAGCAGATGCGGCAGTGGTCGGTCCGGCGACCTTGTTGGCGAGGGCGAAGGTCTCGTCGTCGCGCATCGACTCGGCGGTCCGCACGCCGGCCCAGCGATTGCGGGGCAGCCGACCGGACAGGCTCGCAGCGGCGACGGCGCCTACGACGACTGCGAGTACGAACATCACTATCGACACGACGATCACGCAGTCGAGAATACGTCTACTACAGGCCGAAGTACCAGGCGGCCCAGCTCACGCTTTACGCTGGTGAGTGTGACCGATCCAGTTCAGACGCCGTCCGAGTCCGTCCCCGAGCACCGCTATACCGCGGATGTGGCGGGACGCATCGAGCAGCAGTGGCAAGACCTGTGGGACGAGCAGGGCATCTTCGATGCGCCGAATCCCGTGGGTCCGCTGAAGGGTGACGTCCCCAAAGACAAGCTCTTCGTTCAGGACATGTTTCCCTACCCGTCGGGCAGCGGCTTGCACGTCGGACACCCCCTCGGCTACATCGCGACGGACGTCTTCGCGCGTTTTCACCGGATGCACGGCCGCAACGTGCTGCATGCCCTCGGTTACGACGCCTTCGGCCTGCCCGCCGAGCAGTACGCAGTGCAGACGGGTACGCACCCGCGCAGCACCACCGAGGCGAACATCGCCAACATGCGTCGGCAGCTGCGTCGGCTGGGTCTCGGTCACGATCGGCGGCGGTCGCTGGCGACGACGGATGTCGACTTCTATCATTGGACGCAGTGGATCTTTCTGCAGATCTTCAACTCCTGGTACGACGTCGACAAGGCAAAGGCGCGTCCGATCTCGGAACTCGAGGCGGAATTCGCCGACGGTTCTCGCGCGCTCGACGACGGACGCGACTGGGCTTCGTTGACGGCGTCGGAGCGCGCCGGTGTGCTGGACTCCTTCCGCCTGGTCTACGAATCGAACTCGATGGTCAACTGGTGCCCCGGGCTCGGCACGGTGTTGGCCAACGAAGAAGTCACCGCGGACGGCCGGAGCGATCGCGGCAACTTCCCGGTCTTTCGTAAGAACCTGCGGCAGTGGATGATGCGCATCACCGCGTACTCGGACCGGCTGATCGACGACCTCGAATACCTGGATTGGCCGGACAAGGTCAAGACCATGCAGCGCAACTGGATCGGCCGATCGCGCGGAGCGCAGGTGTCGTTCTCCGGTATCGACGTCTTCACGACACGTCCGGACACGTTGTTCGGAGCCACCTACGTGGTTCTCGCTCCGGAGCACGATCTGGTTGATTCCCTCGTCGCCTCCGAGTGGCCCTCCGACGTTCCTGCCGTATGGACCGGCGGAGCCGCGACGCCCGCGGAAGCCGTTGCGGCATACCGCGCGTCGATCGCCGCGAAGTCCGACCTCGAACGCCAGGAGAACAAGGAGAAGACCGGCGTCTTCACCGGCTCCTACGCTGCCAATCCCGTCAACGGCGAGCAGGTTCCGGTGTTCATCGCCGACTACGTACTCACCGGCTACGGCACCGGCGCCATCATGGCCGTTCCCGGTCACGACCAACGCGACTGGGAATTCGCCACCAAGTTCGAGCTGCCCATTCGCGAGGTCATCTCCGGGGGCGGCGTCACCGAAGCGGCATACGTCGGCGACGGTGAGTTGGTCAATTCCGGTTTCCTCGATGGTCTCTCGGTCGACGACGCCAAGGCTGCGGTCGTCTCGAAGCTGGAGGAGGACGGCAAGGGCAAGGGCACCATCAACTACAAGTTGCGCGACTGGCTGTTCGCGCGGCAGCGATACTGGGGCGAGCCGTTCCCGATCGTCTACGACGCCGACGGTAATGCTCATGCACTGCCGGATTCGGTTCTGCCGGTACAGCTCCCGGAGGTCGAGGACTACGCACCCGTGTCCTTCGATCCCGACGACGCCGACTCGGAACCGTCACCGCCGTTGGCCAAGGCCACCGACTGGGTCGACGTCGAACTCGACCTGGGCGACGGCCTGCAGACCTACCACCGCGACACCAACGTCATGCCGCAGTGGGCCGGTAGCTCCTGGTATCAGCTGCGCTACATCGACCCGACCAACACCGAGACGTTCGCCGACCCCGAGAACGAGAAGTACTGGGTCGGACCACGTCCCGAGATCCATGGCCCCAACGACCCCGGCGGCGTCGACCTGTACGTCGGCGGCGTCGAACATGCGGTTCTGCACCTGCTGTACTCACGGTTCTGGCACAAGGTGCTCTTCGATCTGGGTCATGTCAGCTCCAGTGAGCCGTATCGCCGCCTGTACAACCAGGGCTACATCCAGGCGTATGCCTTCACCGACGCGCGCGGCGTGTACGTGCCGGCCGACGAGGTGGAAGAACGTGACGGCTCGTGGTTCTACCAAGGCGAACCCGTCAATCGTGAGTACGGGAAGATGGGCAAAAGCCTCAAGAACTCCGTGTCCCCCGACGAAATCTTCGCCGAGTACGGCGCCGACACCCTGCGCGTGTACGAGATGTCGATGGGACCGCTCGACACCTCGCGGCCGTGGGCGACCAAGGACGTCGTCGGCGCGCAGCGATTCCTGCAGCGGGTGTGGCGACTGGTCCTCGACGAGGAGACCGGCGAGGTGCGCGTCACCGACGAGAAGCCGACCGAGGACACCCTGCGCGTCCTCAACCGAGTCATCGACGGCGTCGAAGCGGATTACACTGCGCTGCGCGACAATACGGCCGGAGCCAAGCTCATCGAGCTGACCAATCACCTCACCAAGGCCTACCCCGACGGTGCCCCCCGCGGTGTCGTCGAGCCGCTGGTACTGATGCTCGCGCCCATGGCTCCGCACCTGTGTGAGGAACTGTGGAAGCGTCTCGGCCACGACCGTTCGCTCGCGCACGGCCCGTTCCCGCGGGTGGATTCGAAGTGGCTCGTCGCCGACACCGTCGACTACCCGATTCAGGTCAACGGCAAGGTACGCAGCCGCGTCACCGTCCCTACCGATGCAGGCAAGGACGACGTCGAGAAAACGGCTCTCGCGGACGAGAAGATCGTCGCGCTGTTGGACGGCAAGGCCCCGACCAAGGTCATCGTCATCCCGGGGCGCATGGTCAACATTGTCCTGAAGTAGGCGGCTTCGCCGCCCGTGTGCGGAAAACGTGATGCGGCTTCGCCGCCCGTGTGCGAAAAACGTGGTGGGAACAGCACTTCGTAGACACGGGGGCGGCGGGCCACCCATAGAGGGTGAAATCTGCGCGGTCTCGGTGTGCGACCGTGCCGGGTGCGCTTTACTTCGTGCCATGTCACGAGGATTTGCTGTACGGGTGGTAGCAGCAGTCGCGCTCTCGGTCGGACTGTGCAGCGGTTCGGTTGCGCAGGCGGACCCGGGCCCCGGCTCACCGATACCTGCGAACGACCCGTTCTACAGCTATGACGGGTCGCTCGCAGTCGCTCCCGGCACGGTGCTTCGGTCGAGGCCGATGGAGTTTCGGACCCCGACGCAGTCGACACCGATCACCGGTAGTCAAGTGCTCTACCGGACCACCGATCAGCAGGGCGGCGGCGTCGTGACTGTTGCGACGGTGCTGCGGCCGCTCGTTCCCGGGCCGACGCGGCTTGTGTCCTATCACATGGCGTACGACGCACTTGGGTCTCAGTGCGACCCGTCGTACACGCTCAGCGGCGGCTCGACCAGCGGAATCGCAGGGGCCGAGCAGGTGGTCATCGCGGGCTACCTGGCAGCCGGCTACACCGTCGTCGTACCGGACTACGAGGGCGAAGACCTCGAGTGGACCATCGGCAGGCAATCGGGGTACGCGGCCCTGGACGGCGTTCGCGCTGCGCAATCGTTCCTGCAGCTGCCGTCGAGCACACCCGTCGGGATGATCGGCTACTCCGGTGGATCGGTACCGACACAGTGGGGAGCCGAAGTTGCGCCCGACTACGCGCCCGAGCTGAACCTCGTCGGGGTTGCGGCGGGCGGGCTACCCGTCGACCTGGCACACAATCTGCCGTACGTGAGCGGAAGCGCCCAGTGGGCCGGCGTGATCCCCGCCCTCATCGTCGCCTATCAGCGCGCCTACGGCCTCGACATCGACGATTTCATCTCCGACTACGGCTTACAGGTCATCGACCAGGTCGATCAGGAATGCATCGCTCAATTCGCCGACGACTATCCGACGCTGACCGACGCCTCGATGGTCAGCGCCCCGTACACGTCGCTCCTCGATGTTCCCGAAGTGGTTGCCGCGATCGACGACAACATCATGGGCAGCCAGGGCACACCGAGGACGCCGATGTTTCTCGCCGTCGGGCATGCAGATCCGATCGGCGACACCATCATGATCACCGACGACGTGGTCGGGCTCGCTCACGAATATTGTGGGCGCGGCGTCGATGTTCAGTACTCGCAGTACGACGGCCTGACCCACGGAGAAGCATTCCCGCCCTTCGAAGCTCAGGGCTTGCAATTCTTGACCGAGCGATTCGCGAACCTATCAACGCACAGCAACTGCGCCACGATCCCGCCGGGCAACAGCTTGGCGCCCACGCCGTAATGCGGCTTCGCCGCCCGTGTGCGATGCGGCTTCGCCGCCCGTGTGCCAAAAACGTGGTGGGAACAGCACTTCGTAGACACGGGGGTCGAAGGCTCAGACCAGCCGGTTGACGAGCTTCCCGACGACAGCGAGATCGGCGGTGTCGGGGACGGTGTACTTGACGACGTCGCCGCTGACGAATGCGTGCCAGGCCGGGCCGGTGTCGGCGTCTGCGGCGGAGACCACGAAGGCGGTGCCGACGAAGACTCCCGGGAAGTGTCCGCGGGCCAGTTGTTCGTTGTGACCGGCGACAGCCAGCAGTTCCTCGGCGCGGCTGCGGTCGATGACGTCGCCCATTCTTTCCAGCAGTTCGTGTTGTGGGTCGGTCGATCGGTGGACTGGGTCGGCGTCGACGAGCACGAGGCTGTCGACGCTGGTGCCGCGCCGCTGCAGCTCGACGGCGATGGCGTGGGCGAGCAGGCCGCCGAAGGCCGACCCGAGAAGATGGATGGAACGGCCGGCACCGATGGCGAGGATGTCGTCGGCATACTGCGATGCGAGAGCCACCAGAGTCGCGGGTCGACCGCCGGCCGCCTGCACGCCGTACACCGGGCGGTCCTCGTCGAACTGTTCGACGAGCTCTGCGTAGCAGCTGGTCAATCCTTCGATCGGATGGACGCAGAACGTCGGCGACTGTGTGCCCGTCTCTCGAATCGGCACGATGACCGGGGCTGCGTACGCGGTGACCGTGTTGCTGCCGACGAGGCCCGTGAAGTCCGTGTTCGAGTAGTCGTTCACAACAGTCATGCCGGGCCTCCGAAGCTCGAGTCGTAATGCAGACGCGGCGCGCTCCGCCCGTCAGTGTTCGCTCGACGAGTATGTCGCGCGTTCAACCAGATATGTTGCCTACGTCACAACTTTGTGATCATTCAGTGTTCATACCGTTCCCCGCCACAATTCATCCGGCCAGGCATTCTTCGTTCCCCGAGCCCGCACTTATGCAGACGACACGCCAGGAATCGTCTGCACAAGTGCGATGCGGACAGCTCCGCTTGACCGGTTTGTCGGTAGGGGATGGCAACTCGAGCGCCCGAAGCTATTTCCACAGCGAGGGCAACGGCAAGTCGCGTCATGTGGCGACCGCGTCGAGGCAGTTCCGAGGTGTTCCAACCTCTCGGCTCCCGGCGGCGTGAATCGATAAGCCGGCACGGCCACAGCTTCGATGTCGATTGCAGATCCGTACTTGTGCAGTCGAAACGTGCTTGAACGCCTGCAAAAAATGCGAATCCGAACCCTCAGAAAACCCAGTTCGCCAGGACGACGCAGGTGCCGGTGCCGACGAGGATGCTCAGCGCGATGTTGCGACGCCAGAGGTGCGTGCCGACGGTGGCGGCGACGCCGGCGAGTTGGGGGATGCCGTGTGCGGAGCTGCCGAGGTCGATGGAGGTCAGGGCGTAGACGGCCAGGATGGCGACGGCGCCGAGGGGCATCCAGCGTGCGAGCGAGTCGAGCAGTGCGGAGTCGCGGAGCGATGAGCGCACGACGAACGGAATTGCTCTGAGGGAGAACGTGATCGCAACGGCGACGGCCAGCGCGGCGGCAACGTACCCGAGGTCAACCACGACGGTGCCTGACCAGCAGCGCGGCGGTGAACACGCACATCGACACGACCAGCATCGAGCCCGGTGCGAGGGCGTATCCGATCACTCCGGACCCGACGGCGAGCAACAGTGTGACCCTGTTGGGGTTTTCGCGGTAGACGTCGAGGAACAGCACGAGAAACAGTGCGGTGAGGACGAAGTCGAGCCCTTCGAGCCCGGCCAGCAGGGAGCTGCCGACTCCGGCGCCGACGAGCGATCCGACCATCCACGACGAATGCAGCCCGAACTGTGTCCACAGGATGTGTCCGCTGCGCATCCGTGCGGACGCGAGGGCGAATGCTTCGTCGCAGAGCGCAAAGATGCTGTACAGCTTCGCGAATCGGCCTTCGACTCGGTGCAGCGGGAAGGACAGACCGTAGAACAGGTGCCGGGAGTTGACCAGCAGGGTGGTCATTGCAATGGCAGCGATCGGTGCCGACGCAGCGAGTAGTCCGACCAGGATGAATTCGACGGATCCTGCGAACATGACGCCGGACATGACGGGTGCGAGCCACCACGGGAGATCGTGTGCGGTGACGATGACACCGAATCCGATTCCGAGAACGAACAATCCGAGCCAGACGACGCCCGCTGATCGGGCGGCGGCACGGAGCGGCGTACGAACCGGTGTGGTGGCTAGCGTGGTCATACGGCAAGGATAGGAAATCAGTCGAGCGTTTTTGTTGCCGCATCTTGTGCAACTTGCGAGTAGCGAGCAATATGTGGGAGGTGGATGCGATCGATGAGCACATCTTGTTGCTTTTGCAGGAGAACGGCCGGCTGAGCAATCAGGACCTGGCCGCGCAGGTGGGCCTTACGCCGGCACCGTGTCTACGACGCGTCCGCAAGTTGGAAGAGGACGGCGTCATCACCGGCTACTCCGCGCTCGTCGACCGAACCCGGATGGGCCGCGGTTTCGAAGTCATCATTCACGCCGATCTCGTGGCCAAGGATTTCCGCACGGTGGCGGCGTTCGAGGAGCGAATGGCCGGTATGGCCGAGGTCGCGGAACTCCGTCGCATGTTCGGCATCCCCGATTACTTCCTGCGCGTTCGCGTCGCCGACCTCGCCGCATTCGAGAAATGGTTGACGACCCAGCTGATGGGCGATCCGGCGATAGCCCGGGTGGATTCGCGCATCACGATGAAGATCATCAAGACCGACGCACCCTGACCAGGTCGGCGAGTGGCGGTCAGCGGATGGCGGGGAAGGTTCCGTCGCCGAGGTCGGGTGTGGGCAGAACACCGTCGGGGTCGACGAGCGCGACCGCCCGTCCGTCGAATACCAGTCTGCGCATTCCTTCGAGCACCATGCGTCGGCCGACGTCGCTGAATCGGTCGACGCGGGAGACGTCGACGACCACCGGGCTCGAGCCGCGGTCCTTGGCCAGACCGTCGAGGACGTTCTCGGCTCCGGTGAAGTGGATGACACCCTGCAGTTCGACCACCAGCTCGTCGTCGACAACGCGGATGTCGCGCAGCACGGAGGATCCGTAGGGTTCGGCTTCCATCAGGTGTAGGCCCATGTCGTCGGAGAGTCGCTCGAATACTTTGACGCCGCGCACGCTGTTGCCGTGGCTGTCGAGTCGCGGTGAGAAGACGCTGACGCCCGCTTGCCCCGGCAGGGCGCCGAGGAGCCCGCCCGCAACTCCGCTTTTCGCGGGTATCCCGACGGTGGTGAGCCAGTGTCCTGCTGCGTCGTACATGCCGGCGCCTGCCATGACCGAAAGTGTCTGCCTGGCAACAGCTCTGGATACGACGCGCTGGCCGGTGACCGGGTGCACGCCGGCGTTGGCGAGCGTCGCACCCATCACTGCCAGGTCACGGACGGTGATGTTGATCGAACACTGTTTGGTGTATCCCTCCACCACGGACGGAGCGTCGTCGTTGATGATGCCGTAGTTGCGCAGCATGTGAGCGATGGCGAGGTTGCGATCCGCGGTGGCGAGCTCGGACGTGCACACCGACTCATCGATCGATAGAGTGCGCCCGGCCAGCGCCCCGAAGAAATCCAGAGCCCGGGAGACTCGCTCGTCGACGTTGCTGCCCAGCAGTGAGTGGGTGGCGATGGCGCCTGCGTTGATCATCGGGTTCTTCGGGCGGCGGGTCTCGCCTTCGAGGGACAGTTCGTTGAACGCCTCACCCGACGGTTCGACCCCGACCGTGCCGGCGACGGCGTCGAAACCCAGGTCGGTGAGGGCCGCGGCGTAGGCGAACGGCTTGGAGATGGACTGGATGGAGAATTCGACCTCGTCGTCTCCGACGGAATGGGTCCGGCCTCCGGCTGTGGTGAGTGCGATGGCGAAGACGTCCGGGTTCGCGTTCTTCAGGTCGGGGATGTAGTCGGCGACGGCTCCGTCGGTGTCGGCGGCCAGCGCGTCGAGGACTTCCTGCAGGTAATCGGGTACCGGGGACTTCACGGCCAGAATCTAGCACCGCCCGGTAGGTTCGTTGCCGTGACCGCATCGCACGCTGCCCGCGCGGACGTCGATACTCGCACTCTGCCGCGGTACGCCGCGGGCGAGATCGACGTGCCGTTCGTCATCGGCGGTGTGTACGAGGTCATGACGCGCGATACGCATTGGGAGGAGCATTCGCACCCCACCCACGAGTTGTTGTGGAACGAGCGGGGCGTGTCGACGGCGACGGTGGGTTCGCGTACGTGGACGATCACCTCGTCGACGGGGCTGTGGATTCCGGCGGGAATGCCCCACACGGGGTGGATGCCCGCGGGCACGTGGTCCAGAGCGGCGCAATTCAGGGTGGACGATGCGCCACTGATCGCGGACGGCCCTGTTGCAGTGGATGTTTCACCGATGCTGCGGCTCCTGCTCGATCGATTGAAGGTTGACGGCCTGTCCCCGAGTTCGCGGGCGACGACGGAGGCGATGGTGCTCGACGTTCTCTCGCCCGCGGCGCACGAGCTGGCTGTCCGCATTCCCGATTCGCTGCGGTTGGCGCCGATCGTCGCCGCGATTCTCGCCGATCCGGCGGACACGACGACCCTCGAGGCGTGGTCGAAGCGTCTGAGGCTGAGTGCTCGCACGATCACGCGACTGTTCCAGGACGAGACGGGTGTCGGTTTTGCCCGCTGGGTGGCGACGGCTCGGGTGCAGCGCGCCATCGCACTGATGGCCCACGGCGAGAGCATCGACGACGTCGCTCTTGCGGTCGGCTTCAGATCTGCCAGCGCCTTCGGAACTGCCTTCCGGCGCATCACCGGGACGACGCCAGGGCGCTTCAAGGCTTTGTGATGCAGGTCATTATTTGTCCGTTTCGCTGAAGAAACAGTCGCTTTTGATCGATTGCAAACAGTTGAGCCGTCCACTAACTTGACGAAGGTAAACCTTGCCTATGTAATCGTTCGAGCACCGACACGGCGCAAGAACCGTTCTGCCACAACATCACTTCGGTGTTGTCGCGCCGAAACCGAAGGAACCCATGTCTCACGTGTCACGGTTCGCCGTACTCTCCGCCGCGGCGGTATTGACCGTCGGCCTCGCAGCTTGCTCGTCCTCGTCGACATCGGACGAGAGCCAGACCGATGGCGACTGGACACCCGTCACCATCGAACACGCACTCGGAACGACGACCATCGAGACCAAGCCCGAGCGCGTGGCGACCGTCAACTGGGCCAACCAGGAAGTGCCTCTCGCACTGGGCATCGTGCCGGTAGGGATGGCAGCGGCCAACTTCGGTGACGACGACGGTGACGGCATCCTCCCCTGGGTGGACGCAAAGCTCGACGAGCTCGGCGGCGAAGCACCCGTGCTGTTCGACGAGACCGACGGCGTCGACTTCGAGGCAGTGGCCGACACCGACCCCGACGTCATCCTCGCCGCGTACTCCGGGCTCGACCAGGAGACGTACGACCAGCTCAGCGAGATCGCTCCCGTCGTGGCATACCCCGAGACCGCATGGGGAACGCCGTGGCGCGACATGATCTCCGTCAGCAGCGAAGCCCTGGGCATGGCGGAGGAAGGCCGGCAGCTCATCGCCGACCTCGATGCGCAGATCGACGAGTCCGTCGCGAATCACCCAGGCATGGCAGGCAAGTCGGTGATGTTCCTGACGCACGTCGACACCACCAACCTCAGCGAGGTCAGCTTCTACACCACGCACGACACCCGCACGATGTTCTTCGAGGACCTGGGAATGGTGACGCCGCCGAGCGTGGAAACCGCGTCCGCGGCCACCGACAAGTTCAGTCTGAAGCAGAGTGCCGAGCAGGCGGACGCGTTCGGTGACGTGGACATCATCGTCACCTACGGCGGGGACGAGCTGGTCAGCGCACTCGAGGCGGATCCGCTGCTGTCGCAGATGCCTGCTGTCCGCAACGACGCCATCGTGGCGCTCCCGAGCGACGGCCCCATCGGCACCGCGTCGAACCCGACGCCCCTTTCCATCTCGTGGGTGCTCGACGACTACCTGGATCTCCTCGACCAGGCGGCCGCGCCATCGCAGTAGCAACTGCTCCCGACACGAGGAGTCCGGCCTGGGTGCGCTCGGTCGGACTCCTCGTGCTCTGCGGTGTGCTGGTGGCTCTGGTGTTTCTGTCGATCACCATCGGATCTCGCACCGTCGGCTGGGACGACATCCTGGCGGCGCTCGGTGGGTCGACCGAGGGCTTCGATCAGGCTGCCGTGGCAACGAGGCTCCCCCGAACCGTGTTGGCGATTCTCGCGGGCGCGGCTCTCGCCGTGTCTGGCGCCGTCCTGCAAGGGGTGACGCGCAACCCTCTCGCAGATCCCGGAATCCTCGGCATCACCATGGGCTCCTCGCTCGCCGTCGTCAGCGGCATGACGTTCTTCGGTCTCGCTGCCGCGACGAGCTTCGTCTGGGTCGCCATCTTCGGGGCCGCAGTCGCCGCCGCGTTCGTCTACGCCGTCGGATCTCTCGGCCGGGGTGGAGCGACGCCGCTCAAGCTGGCGCTTGCCGGTGCCGCGACGTCGGCTGCATTGGTGTCGTTCGTCGCCGCGATCGCTCTGCCCCGCAGCGACCTCGCCGAGGGCATCCAGGCATGGCAGATCGGCGGTGTCGGCGGCGCCGTGTTCGACCGCATCGGCATGGTGCTGCCGTTTCTGCTCGTCGGGTTCGCGATCAGTCTGTTGTCAGCGCGAGGCCTCAATTCCCTTGCCCTCGGCGACGAGCTCGCGGCCGGTCTCGGTGAGCGCGTCGCCGTCGTCAGGGCCGCAGCGTTCGTCGGTGCGGTGGTTCTGTGTGGTGCCGTCACCGCGGTGACCGGGCCGATCGCCTTCGTCGGACTCGTTGTGCCGCATCTCTGTCGGCTCATCGTCGGTGTCGACCATCGCTGGCTTCTCCCCTATTCCGCGCTCGGCGGCGCGGCCCTGCTCACCGCTGCCGACGTGGTCGGTCGCATCGTTGCGCGCCCGGCGGAGATCGACGTCGGCATCGTGACCGCGCTCATCGGCGCACCGTTCTTCATTTACATCGTGCGGCGCCAGAAAGTAGCAGACCTGTGACGCTGACCTCCGCTCTCGAGGCCCAGACTTCGACGGTCGAGATGGTCGCTCGCGGTCGTGCTCGACGCTCCGCACGACGTCGGACGGTCATGCTCGTACTCGTCGCCCTGATCGTCGTCGGCTTCGCGATCACGCTGATGTTCGGCCGCACCTTCTACCCGCCGGGGGACGTGCTTGGAGTGCTGATCGGGCAGGAGGCGGGAGGGGCCACATACACAGTCGGCCGCCTGCGCCTGCCTCGCGCCGTGCTCGCGATCACGGCGGGTCTGTGTCTGGGCATCGGCGGCGTCACGTTTCAAACGATGCTGCGCAACCCTCTCGCCAGCCCCGACATCATCGGTATCAGCGCAGGCGCAAGTGCCGCAGCAGCATTCGCCATCGTCACCCTGGGATTGGGCGCCACCCAGGTGTCGATCTTCGCCATCGTCAGCGGCCTGGTCGTCGCACTGCTCATCTACGTTCTGTCGTTCAAGGACGGCGTCGTCGGCACCCGCTTGATCCTTATCGGCATCGCCATCGCAGCCATGCTCGACAGCGTCACCGCCTACATCCTTTCGCGGGCCGCGCAGTGGGATCTGCAAGAAGCGTCACGTTGGCTCACCGGCAGTATCAACGGAACCACCTGGACGGCAGTCGTTCCCGTCCTCATCGCACTGGTCGTCCTGACGCCCGTGCTGCTGTCTCAGAGCCGCAATCTCGCCGTCACCCAGCTCGGCGACGACATGGCCCCTGCACTTGGCGTTCGCGTCGGCCGCACGCGCCTCATCGTGATCATCGCCGCCGTAGGACTCATAGCGTTCGCGACGGCCGCCGCCGGACCGATCGCCTTCGTTGCCTTCCTGTCCGGCCCGATCGCCGCCAGAATCGTCGGGTCGTCGGGGTCGCTGTTGATCCCGGCAGCGCTCGTCGGTGCACTACTGGTACTGGTCGCGGACTTCGTCGGTCAGTACGCGCTCGGAACGAGATACCCCGTCGGCGTCGTCACCGGAGTCCTCGGCGCGCCGTACCTCATTTACCTGATCGTCCGCTCCAACCGCGTCGGAGGCTCACTGTGACCACGACCCACTCGCTCGAGATCGAGGAGTTGACGCTCGGATACGGGGACCGCACGGTCATCGACCGTCTCGACCTGTCGGTCCCTCCGGGCAAGATCACCTCGATCGTCGGCGCCAACGCATGCGGCAAATCGACTCTTCTGCGGTCTATGTCGCGGCTCCTCAAACCGAAACACGGGCACGTCCTGCTCGACGGCAAAGACGTGCACCAGCTGCCCGCAAAAGCGTTGGCCCGCACCCTCGGGCTCTTGCCGCAGTCGCCGATCGCCCCCGAAGGCATCACCGTCAGCGACCTCGTGGGCCGCGGACGGCACCCCCACCAGGGCATGTTCTCGCGCTGGAGCAGAGACGACGACATCGCCGTCGCGGACGCACTGGACCTGACGCAGACGGCTATGCTCGCCGATCGAGCCGTCGACGAACTCTCCGGCGGCCAGCGTCAACGGGTGTGGATCGCGATGGCGCTGGCCCAGCACACCGACCTGCTGCTGCTCGACGAGCCGACCACCTTCCTCGACGTCAGCCATCAGGTCGAAGTGCTCGATCTGCTCACCGACCTCAACCGCACCCGCGGCACCACGATCGTCATGGTGCTGCACGATCTCAACCTCGCCGCGCGGTACTCCGATCATCTGATCGCATTGACGGAGGGGCACATTCACGCCGCAGGTGAACCGAGCGCGGTGCTGACCGAAGACTGCGTGCGCGCAGTCTTCGGCCTCGACAACAGAGTCATCGTCGATCCGACATCGGGCAAGCCGTTGATGCTGCCGCTGGGGCGGCACCACGTGTAGGCGTCTCCGCCGCCCGTGTGCGTTAAGTGTTGTTGGAGCAGCATTTTGTGCACACCGGTGCGGAGCGCCTACACAGCTCCCATGTCCGCGGACAGCCAGTGCTTCGGCTCGAGGTAGAACACGACGTTTTCTTCGAGCTGACTGTTTGCGAACTGGAGGTAGCCCTCGACCTTGTCCGGGGCCAGGTACCGCGCTGTCATTTCGTGCAGTTGCTCCTGGGTGCCTGCTTCTTCGCGGATCACCGGGCCGTCGATGGAGACGTAACGAACGGTGGGTTCGGCGCGGTCGACCATCAGGCTGAAAGTGCTTGCGGCGCGGATCAGCTCGGCCTTCTTGGACGTTTTGCCCGTGAGCACCCAGGCTTCGCCGCCCGGTGTGTACTGGTACCAGATCGGCACGGTCAGCGGGCCGCGGTCGTCGCCGGCGAACACCGACAGCGCAGCGATGTGCGGCTCGGACAGGAATTCTTCTCGTTCGGCTTTCGACAGTGGCATGTGGCAAGCCTAAGACTCGGGGGGTCAGCGAGAAATCGGTTTCAGCACGATTTCCGTTGGATGTGCGTCGGCAGGAGTGTCGATGGCGTTGCGGACAGCGAGAGCGACGGTGTTCGCGTCGAGAAAGTGTGACGCGTCGTACTGCTTGCCCTCGTGCTCCACGATGGCCCGCTGC
Organism: Rhodococcus sp. (in: high G+C Gram-positive bacteria); assembly: GCF_049591685.1. Taxonomy (GTDB): domain Bacteria; phylum Actinomycetota; class Actinomycetes; order Mycobacteriales; family Mycobacteriaceae; genus Rhodococcoides. Next base: position 14,147 of record NZ_JBAWFH010000093.1, read on the forward strand.
ATGTCGGTGTCGATGCGGCCGGGGTGAACCGAGGTCACCCGCAACGTCGGCTCCTCCTGACGCAACGCATCGCCGAACGCCCGCAGTGCGAACTTCGACGCCGCGTAGCCTCCCCACCCGGGGTTCGCTCGCAGTCCGGCACCGGAATTGATCAACACCACATGCCCACCCGCGCTCCGAAGCGCAGGCAGAAGAGCTTTGGTGAGCGCGACGACGGCGATGACGTTGCTCTCGTACTGTGCACGCCACTCCTCGATCGACGATTCCACGACACTTCCGAGCGCCGCGACGCCCGCGTTGTGCACCAGAACGTCCAGCGAATCGATGGAACCGGCCGCGGCCACCACCGCCTCGTGATCCCGAAGATCAACCGGCCACGGCGTCGCACCCGGCAGGTCCGACGCGATGGAGGCCAGCGACTCGGCCGATCGTCCTCCGAGATAGACGTGGTGGTCGGGCGCGAGCTGCCGCGCGATCGCCGCACCCAGTCCCCTACTCGCGCCCGTCACCAACGCTGTGGCAGTCATACCTCCAACTTAACCAACACGTCACTCCCAACTCATTCCCGCCTGCGCTGCCATCCGCATCGTCGTGTTCCCACCGTCGAGCGATTCACGGATGATGTCGGCGTGGCCGGCATGCTGGGCAATTTCACGCAGGATGTGCAGCAGCGTGAAGCGGGCTGATTGCCAAGTGCGCTCCGGGGCCCACGGCGCCGTCGGAAGCGGAACCTGAGCGTCGAGGTCCATGTCGGCGACGGCGGCTTCGGTTGCACGCGCAACGTCCGAGTATTCGGCGAGCAGGCCGGTGACGGTCTGTCCCTCGCTCATTACGTATTCGGTGCCCATACGCGACATGTCGAACCGAGCGTCCTCGTCCATGTCTTCGATGACCTTGATCCAACTGCGTTCGTTGCTGATGACGTGATGAAGCAGTCCGCCGAGAGTGAGGTCGCTGACCGTGGTCCGCAGTTGTGCCTGCTCATCGGTGATGCCCTCGACGGTGTAGAGGAAGTTCGTGCGCTGGTCCGCGAACATCCGAAGGATGTCTGCTTTTTCGCCGGTGAGTGTCATGACGGTCCTTTCGTTGCTGTTGTGAGTAGACGGTAAGTGCAATTGCGGACAGGTTGCGTCCTCGTTGACAACGGTGGTTCGAAAGGCGAAATCGGCGTCGTGGTCTCACACTGGAGCAATGGGCGACCGTGGATTCACTTCGACGCAGTTGGCCGGGCGGGCTGCGTACCTTCTGCGCGGCAACGATCTGGGCACGATGACGAGTGCTGCGCCGCGGCTGTATCCGCATATGTGGAGTTGGGATGCGGCGTTCGTGTCGGTGGGATTGGCTCCGCTGAGCGTGGAGCGGGCGGTGGTCGAACTCGACACGTTGCTGTCGGCGCAGTGGAAGAACGGCATGATTCCGCACATCGTGTTCGCCAATGGGGTCGACGGCTACTTCCCCGGTCCGGCCAGGTGGGAGACCAGCGCGTTGGCCGTGCACGCACCGACCGGGCCGCAGACTTCGGGCATCACGCAGCCACCCGTTCACGCGATCGCCGTGCAGCGGATCCTCGACCATTCCCGTCGGCACGGACGTACGACGCGTGCCGTGGCCGAAGAGTTTCTGGATCGTCGCTGGGAGAATCTCGTTCGCTGGCACCGGTGGCTGGCGGAGGCGCGGGATGTCGACGGCAGTGGCCGCATCACCCTGTATCACGGGTGGGAATCGGGGATGGACAATTCGCCGCGGTGGGATGCGTCGTATCGCAATGTCGTTGCCGGGGTCATGCCGCCGTACGAGCGCAAGGACGATGCCGTCATCACCGATCCGACGCAGCGGCCGAGCAACGACGAGTACGACCGCTACATCTGGCTGGTCGAGGAGATGAAGCAGGCCGGGTACGACGACACTGCCTTGGCGCAGAAGATGAGCTTCGCGGTCGAGGACGTGTTCGTCAGTGCGATCTTCGCGATGGCGTGCGACGTGCTTGCCACGATCGGTGAGGAACATTCGAAGCCGCACTCCGACGTTCGCGAACTGCGTGGGTGGGCCGAGAAGTTTCGCAAGGGCGTCGTTGCGACGACCAACGAAAGGTCCGGCGCAGCGCGCGATTACGACCTGCGGGCGCGAAAGTGGATCACCACCGACACCATCGCGATGTTCGCTCCCCTGCTGTGCGGCGGGTTGCCGCGCGAGCAGGAACGCACCCTTCTCCGCACCTTCGAGGGCACCCGGTTCTGCGGCCACCCCGACCTGAAATATGCGGTACCGCCGTCGACCTCGCCGGTGTCGCGCGATTTCCGGGCTCGCGAATACTGGCGCGGTCCCGTGTGGCCGGTTATTACTTGGTTGTTCTCGTGGGCGTTCGCCAGACGGGGCTGGGCCGAGCGTTCGCTGGATCTCCGCGAAGAAGGGTTGCGTCAAGCCGCCGACGGTTCTTTCGCCGAGTACTACGAGCCGTTCACCGGTGAGCCGCTGGGCAGCATGCAGCAATCATGGACCGCCGCAGCGGTTCTCGACTGGTTGGGTTGAAACTCTACCGCAGCGCCCTCTCCAGGGTCGGCCAAGAGCTCCGGAGGGCGTCCTGCCAGTACATCCACGAGTGCGTTCCGGGGTGTCCGAGGTCGAAGTCGGCGGGAATTCCCAGTTCGTTCAGACGGTCTCGCAGACGCAGCGCGCAACCGTTCGACAGAGCTTCGATGGCGCCGCCGAGGACGATCTGGTCGGGCAGCGGGGGCGATCCTGCGGGCCTGACGACCCCGGGCACCTCGTAGGGCCCCGGCAGGCCCGTTGCATTGGAGACGAACAGTTCGAGTCCCCGCAGTTTCTCGGCATTGACGTACGGATCGTGCTGGATCCAACGCGGATCGCCGTCGGGGCCCCACATGTTGTCGGCATTTCCGTTGCCGCGCGAGGAGACGAGGAACCGGATGAACTGTTGTGCGAACGGATCCGAGGTCTGCGCGCAACCGCTGTACGACGCCACCCCGCGGTAGAGACCGGGTGCTTGAATGGCCAGGTCCAGAACCGATCCCGCCGACATGGACAGTCCTCCGATGGCGTTGACGCCATTGGTGCCGAGGGCGTCGTCGATGACGGGCGGCAGCTCCTGGGTGAGGAATGTCTGCCACTTGTTCCGGCCGAGTGTCGGGTCGTCGCGCTCCCAGTCGGTGTAGTAACTGAGGTATCCACCGACGGGAATGACGACGTTGACGTTCTTGTCGGCGAAGAACTCGCGCATGTCGGTCTGCCGCAACCAGTTCGCGCCGTCCTCTCCGGCTCCTGCGCCGTTGAGCATGTACAGCGTCGGCTGCGGGGTCGAGAAGTCCGTCGGGCGCAATACCTGCAGTGGGATCACCCGGTCCATCGAGGGCGAGTAGACGAAGACGTCCCACCGTTGGTCGCTGATCCGCTCGATGCGATCGAGAGTTCCCGTCGGGTTTTCGGTCGATCGAATTGGTTCGGCCGTGGTCACGGCAGTGGTGTTGATGGCCAGCGCAGCGACCACGGCAGTCACGGCAGCGAGGCTGCGCACGAGGCGCCTCATGCCTGTGCTCCGAGGTGCCGGGCGAGGACGGGGCCGACAGCGCGCAGTGCGGGCGCCGAGGTCATCTGCCAATGGGTGTGCGGCACCGAGTAGTGCGAGATGTCGCCGAGCACGTACGGATGCCATGTCGTCAGTCCCGATCGTTGTTCGTGCCCAGCGCCGACGAACAGCACGTCGCCGTCGTAGACGCCGGGAATGTGGCGCAGCGCCAGTTCGTGGTTGTGCCGCGCTGCGGCGATGAGGCGTTCGACATGGTGTGCTTCGCCCGCGCCGCTGCCGGCGACGAGCGAAGGCAGTGCTTCGAGGCGGATGCGCTGCCCGTTCACGCCGGGCATCGTGATCCCGACGGCGTCGAGCAGGTCGGCGGCAGGTAGGTCTGCGTCCCAGACGTCCTCGGGTTGGACGGCGTGGCTGTCGAGCATGACGAGTGAGTCGACGGTCTTGCCCTGCGCGCGAAGCCGAACGGCCATGGCGTGAGCGATGGTTCCGCCGAGCGACCAGCCGAGGAGGTTGTACGGCCCCTCGGGGGCGAGCGCCTCGATCTCGTCGATGTACCGCTGGGCCAACTCGTCGAGGGACTCGGGAAGCTCCGCGGCGCCGGGGGTCTGAATGCCGTACAACGGGCGGTCGGTGTACTGCGTGAGCCCGTTGTAGCACCACGACAGACCGACGATGGGGTGGATGCAGAAAACAGGTGCACCGTGGCCGGTAGTCCGGATCGGGAACACGATGTCGAACGACGATCCGCTGTCGCCGCCCGAGTCGATCAGGGCTGCAAGCGATTCGGGAGTCGGCTCGGCAAGCAGGGCCTGCAGGGAAAGCGCTGTGCCGGTGGACTCCCGAAGCGTGCCCAGCACTCGCATCGCGCTGAGGGAGGACCCACCGAGCTCGAAGAAGTCGTCCGTGACGGATACGTCGGTCATTGCCAGTACCTCCGAGAATGCTTCGATGACGAGCCGTTCGGTCGTCGTGGATGGTTGCCGGTGCTCACCGCGTGCAAAGCCGAACTCCGGTGCGGGGAGCGCGCCGACGTCGAGCTTGCCGGTCGAGGTGCGCGGGACGGTGTCGACGGTGACAACCGCCGCCGGGATCATGTAGCTGGGCAGCCTCTTACGCAGGTGATCACGTAGAACGCTGCTGGTGGTGCTGCGGTGGTCGGTGGTACCGACCACGTACGACACCAGGACTGTGTCTCCCGCCGGGCCGGGACGGCCGAGCGTGACCGCGAAGTGGACCGCCGGATGCGTGGACAGCGCTGCGTCGATTTCGCCGAGTTCGATGCGGAAGCCGCGAATCTTGACCTGGGCGTCGCTGCGACCGCTGTACCGTAGGTGGCCGTCGGGTGTCCACCTCACGATGTCTCCGGTGCGGTACATGCGACCGGGCCCGTGGGGATTTGCCAGAAAACGCGAAGACGTCAGCCCCGTTCGCCCGTGGTAGCCACGCGCCAGCGCCGGACCCGCGACGTACAGCTCGCCGGGGACTCCGACGGGCACGGGGTGCAGCCGCGAGTCGAGCACGAGTGCAGCGAATCCGTGGATGGGAGAACCGATGTCGACGGGTCGATCCGGGGTCACCCGGCCGAGGGTCGAGATGTCCGTCGCCTCGGTGGGGCCGTAGCCGTTGAGCATCACGCGGCCGGGGGCCCACCGAGCGACCAGTTCTGGGCTGCAGGCTTCACCGCCCACGCACACCACTTCGAGGCAGTCGAGCCCGCTGGGATCGAGGCTCGACAGCGCGGACGGCGTCGTCAGCGTGTGCGTGACGGCTTCACGGCGAATGAAGTCGGCCAGCTCGCTGCCGCCGAGTATTTCCGGCGGAGAGACGACGAGGGTGGCCGCGGCGGACAGCGCCGACACCATCTCCCCCACGGCCATGTCGAAGCTCGGTGACGTGTTGTGCAGGAATCGGCTCGACGAGGTTATTCGGTGCAGTTCCCGTCGGGACGCAGCCAGGTTGGCCAATCCGCGGTGTCCGACGACGACGCCTTTGGGCACACCCGTCGAGCCGGAGGTGTAGATCACGTACGCGGCGGTATCGAGGTCGACGACTCCGCCGATCTCCTCGGGCCGGATCGACGCGCGCGGTGCACGTGCGATTTCGGCGGCGTTCTCGCTCTCGTCCAGCACGAGCCAGTTGATACCCCCGGGCAACGCCGAACGGTGCGCGGCAACGGTGATGCCCATGACGGCTCCGGAATCGGTCACCATGTGCGCCAATCGATCCGACGGGTACGCCGGGTCGACGGGCACGTAGGCGGCGCCGGTCTTGGTGACAGCCCAGACGGCGAGCACCGATTCCACCGAGCGCGGAAGGCCGAGGGCGACGACGGTTTCCGGACCGATGCCGTAGCCGAGCAACACTCGTGCGAGCTGCGTGGACAACTCGTCGACCTCACGGTAAGTGTGGTTGCGTCCGTTCCACCGCACTGCCACACCGTCGGGATTGCTGCAGACCGCCGAGTCGATCAGTTCCGGCAGCGTCCGCGGGGTCTGCGCGGCGGGGCCCTCGACCGGAACGAGGGCCGCACGCTCGTCGCCGGTCAGCACGTCGATGTCGCCGACGGGTCGATCGGGTGCTCGGGTGGCAGCACCCAGAATCGTCAGGAACCGCGCCGCGAACATTTCGGCCGTGTCTGCGTCGAACAGATCGGTGCTGTAGCGCAGCGATCCCTTCATGCCCCCCGCCGGCACCCCGTCGGTGTCGGTGAACGTCAGCGCGAGATCGAAGCGCGTGACCCCGGATTCGTACGGAAATTCCGAGACGGTCAGCCCCGGTAGTTCGATGCCAGTCGGGCGGCTCGGCTCGTACCCCAGCAGGGCCTGGAACAGCGGGGAGTGTGAGGTCGCGCGCGCCGGGCGCACCGCTTCGACCACTTTCTCGAACGGCACGTCCCCGTGTTCGAGTGCCCCGAGATTCGTTTCGCGCACCGCACCCAGGAGTTCCCCGAAGGTGATGTCCGGCCGAACTTCGTTGCGTAGAACCAGCGTTCCGACGAACATGCCGACGACGTCGTCGAGTGCACCCGCGCCGCGGCCGGCGACAGTGGTACCGACGGCGATGTCGGTGGTGCCGGACAACCGGGCCAGCAACACCGCGTAGGCCGCGTTCATCACCATGAACACCGAAGCGCTGTGGCGGTGGGCCAGCAAGCGCACTGCCGAGAGCACGTCGGCGTCGACCTCGAAGCCGATCTGAGCCCCGCGCTGCGATGCCACCGCCGGTCGTGGACGGTCGGTGGGTAATTCCAGTACGTCGGGGAGGCCGGCGAGTCGGTCCCGCCAGTACGCGAGTTGACGAGAGGTGACGGAGTTCGCGTCGTCCTCGGATCCCAGTACCTGGGCCTGCCAGAGCGCAAAATCCGCGTACTGCGCGGGCAGCGGATCCCATGGTGCCGGGGCTCCGTGCAATCGCGCTGCATAGGCGGCGACGACATCGCGGGCGAGCGGGCCCATCGACACACCGTCCGCGGCGATGTGGTGCACGACAAGCAGTAACACGTATTCGTGCGGTGAGGTACGAAGCAGCGCACCCCGCAACGGCACCGCGGCGGTGACGTCGAAGCCGACACCGAGGATGCGTGCCGCCTCACCCAGAACGGAGTGCTCGTCGATATCGCTGGGCGCGAGGTCGAGGTCGACATCGTCGGCCCCGAGGATGACCTGGTGTGGTTCACTTGTCGCGGGATACACCGTGCGCAGCGTTTCGTGACGCTCCAGTACGTCTCGAACGGCGACCGTCAATGCGTCGGCGTCGAGCGTTCCGGTGAGGCGTACCGCCAGCGCGATGTTGTACGCGGCCGACGCCGGATCCGCCTGATTGAGCAACCACATGCGAGTTTGCGCTGCCGACAACGGGATTCGCGCGGGACGCGGGCCCGGTCGGAGGGCAGGCAGTGTCGACGCTTCCGCGGCGTCCACGACCGCTGCGAGGGCCCCGACCGTCGGAGCCTCGAAGAGCGCGCGCACGGCCAGTGCGGTGCCCGCGCGATCGTTGATCCGCGCGATCACCCGAGTCGCGACGAGGGAGTTTCCGCCGAGATCGAAGAAGTCGTCGTCGGCGCCGATCCTGTGGGTACCGAGGACGGTGGCGAACACCTCGGCCACCATGGCTTCCGTTGCGGTGCGGGGCGCGAGGAACTCCCTGACGGCGAAGATCGGGTCAGGAAGCCCGGGGCGGTCGATCTTGCCGGCCGGGGTCGTCGGAAAGGTGTCCAGCACGGTGACCGCACGGGGAACCATGTGTGCGGGCAGCCAGCGGCGAGCGTGTTCGACGACGCCCGAGATGGCGGTCTCGTCGGCACCCGAGCCGAGGACGACGTAGCTGACCACGCTGTCGGAACGCACGTCCGACACCGACTGCGCGACCGCCGGGTGGCGCGTCAGGATTGCGTCGACCTCACCGAGTTCGATGCGGAAGCCGCGAACCTTGACCTGATGATCGGTGCGGCCGTGGTATTCGAGTATCTCGCCCCGGCGCCGCGCTCGATCGCCGGTGCGGTACATCCTGGTTCCGTTGTTCGCGAACGGGTTCGGGATGAACGAGATGCCGGTGCGCGACGGTAGCCCACGGTAGCCGCGGGCGAGCGCGTCACCGCCGAGGTAGAGCTCTCCGACCACTCCGGGCGGAACCGGGTGCAGTCGACTGTCCAGCACGTACGTATCGACGCCGCGGATGGGACCACCGATGGGGATCGGTGTTGCGGTATCGAGTGGCCCCGCTATCGTCGTGAACACGGTCGCTTCGGTGGGGCCGTAGACGTTGAACAGTCCGACGCGATCGGCCCAGCGCCGCAACAGTTCTTCGCTCAGCGCTTCGCCTCCGACGGCGAGGACTCGCAGATCGGGAACGTCGGCGGGGTCGATCGTCGCGGCCGCGGCAGGTGGCATCAACGCATGGGTGACGCCGGTCATCGCGGCGGCGAGCTCCTTGCCTCCGTACACGTCGGGCGGTGCGATGTGCATCGTCGATCCGGCACCTACCGCGGCGATCAGTTCGAAGATGGAGCCGTCGAAGCTGCTCGAGATGAAACGCAGTGTGTGACTGTGCCGATCGAGTCGGAGTCGCTCGACCACCTCGGCCGCGAGGTTGGCGAAACCGGAGTGGGTGACCACCACGCCCTTGGGCGTGCCGGTCGAGCCCGAGGTGTAGATGATGTATGCCGGATGTTGGGGCAGCAGTTCTGCGTTGCGCTCCCGGTCGGTGATCGGGAACGCCGAACCGGCCCCGGTGTCGAACTCGTCGGGACGAATCCAGTGCACGTCGCCGACGGTCAGGGTGTCGGTGATGCCGAGTGTCGCCCCGCAGTCGGCCAGCATGTGCGCGATGCGATCCGGCGGGTATGTCGGGTCGATCGGGACGTACGCGGCGCCCGTCTTGGCGACGGCCCACAGCATTGTCACGGCGGTGATACTGCGGGGCAGTGCGACGACCACCGAGGTTTCGGGCCCCGCTCCGCGCGCGATGAGTTGACGGGCTACGCGTGTCGAGGTGTCGTCGAGATCCGGGTAGCTCAGTACATCGTCGCCGGCGACGAGGGCCGGCCCCCCGGCCGAGGACACAACGGCAGCGGACAGGATCGCCGGAAGCGTCCGGTGACGCAGAGCCGGGGTGCCGACGAGAACGCCGCCTGCTGTCGAGCGACCGGCTGTCAGACGTAAGTCGCCGATTACTATCTCGGGATCGGTCACCGCCGCGGTCAGCACGGCGCGATAGTGCTCGGCGAACATTTCGACAGTGCTTCTGTCGAACAGATCTGTTGCGTAAGTGAAGAACCCACTGAGGTCCACTGAGTCGACGGCCACTGCGAGATCGAACTTCGCGACGGCGCCGACGGGAGGCAACGGTGCGACGGTGAGGCCGGGAAGTTCGACGGTCGGAGTCGGTTCCTCCAACGACAGCGCGACCTGGAAGAGCGGGTGGTGCGCTGTCGACCGCCCAGGAGTCAGTTCTTCGACCACGCGATCGAACGGAACATCCGAGTGCTCGTACGCCGCGAGATCGGTGTCCCGGACGGCCTCGAGCAGCTCGGTGAAGCGTGCCGCCGGGTCGACCGAGGATCGCAGGGTCAGGGTGCCGACGAACATGCCGACGAGTTCGTCGAGCGCGCGGTCACCGCGACCCGCGACGGGTGTGCCGATGGTGATGTCGCGTTCACCGGTAAGCCTGGCCAGTACTACCGCCAGCGCGGCGTGCAGAACCATGAACTCGGTGGTCCCCGACGCCGCCGCGAGTGTCCTGACGCCCAGGCGGGTCGACTCGTCGACGTCGAAGGGGACGCGTTCGCCGCGGTGTGACGCGACTGTGGGCCGCGGCCGATCCGTGGGCAGTGGCAGCATCTCGGGCACGTCGGCGAGTTGCCCGGTCCAGTACGCGAGCTGGCGCGATACGAGCGAATCGGGGTCCGAGTCGGATCCCAGCGCTGCAGCCTTCCACAGTGCGTAGTCGGCGTACTGCACGTCGAGCGGCGCCCACGACGGTGATATTCCGTCGGCGCGAGACCCGTACGCCAACATCACATCGCGGGCGAGCGGCCGCATGGACCAGCCGTCTGCGGCGATGTGGTGTGTCACGACGAGAAGCACATGATCGTCGGGGGCGATCCGGAAGACGGCGGCCCGCACCGGTGGCCGGGTGGTGACGTCGAAACCGCGAGCAGCGAGGACGACGAGTGCGCCGGTGAGTGCGTCCTCGGTGGTGTCGGTGACGCGAACGTCGAGGAAGTCGGAGTCGACGATCACCTGCTGGGGGCCGTCCCCCGAATCGGGGTAGAACGTGCGTAGCGCGTCGTGTCGGTCCACGACGTCGAATACCGCGTCGACGAGGGCGTCGGAGTCGAGCTCGCCCGTCAGACGCACCGCGCCGGCGATGTTGTACGCGCCGGATTCCGGATCGAACCGGTTGAGCAACCACATTCGACTTTGGTTCGGTGCGAGCGGGATTCGCTGCGGCCGCGCGGCGCGGACGAGTGCCGGACCTGTCGATCGTGTCGCGGTTCGCGCGGCCAGCCGGGCAGCCAGGCCACGCACGGTGGGAGCGTCGAACAGATCTCGAACACCGAGGTTTGCGTCGAGTTCGGCATTGGCGCGCGCGATCACCTGCGTCGCGGTCAGCGAATTGCCCCCGAGCTCGAACCAACTACCGGTGACGCCGACCTCCGGGACACCGAGGACTTCGGCGAAGATTTGCGCGAGCGCGGCTTCGGTGTCGCCCGAGGGTGCAACGGTCTCCGCAGTCGAACCGTTCGATTCGTTCGGTTCCGGCAGCGCGGATCGGTCTAGTTTTCCGTTGCGGCCGAGCGGGAGTCGGTCCAGTGGTATATACGTCGTCGGCACCATGAAGGCGGGTAGTTCCGTGTCCGCATGCCGCCGGATGTCCTGCGGCGTCGCGGTGCCGCACACATAGGCGACGAGTCGTTCGGCCGTACCGGTGCCGCGCACGGTAGCGACCGCGGCGGTGACCCCGGGTGCACGCAGCAGCGCTTCTTCGATCTCACCCGGTTCGAGTCGCTGCCCGCGGAGCTTGACCTGGAAATCGTTGCGGCCGAGGTACTGCAATTCGCCGTCGAGGGTCCAGCGCACGAGGTCGCCGGTGCGATACATCCGGCGTCCGTCACCGGACGGGTCGGCTGTGAAGCGCTCCGCCGTGAGCGACGGTCGGCCGATGTAGCCGCGGGCGAGCTGCCGTCCCGACAGGTACAGCTCGCCGATCGCTCCGATGGGAACCGTGCGAAGGGCGCGGTCCAGCACGCGTACCTCGGTGTTCCACACGGGGACCCCGATCGGTACCGGTCCGGTGCCGTCAGGGTCGGTGCGGTGATAGGTCACGTCCACCGCGGCCTCGGTCGGTCCGTAGAGGTTGTGCAGTTCGACGGTGAGCGCGCGATGCGTCCGCTGCACGCTCGCGCGGGTCAGTGCCTCACCGCTGGTGAAGATCCGACGCAGAGATGCGCAGTTTGCGGTGTTGCCGTGCTCGAGGAACAGATCGAGCATCGAGGGCACGAAGTGCGTCGTCGTGACCTGCTCGTCGCGAATCAGCTCGGAGAGGTATCTGGGGTCACGGTGCCCGTCGGGCTCGGCAACGACCGTGCGCGCACCGGTGAGATGCGGCCAGAACAGTTCCCACACCGATACGTCGAACGTGGTCGGTGTCTTGTGCAGCACCACGTCCGTCTCGTGGAGGGGGTAGGTGCTCTGCATCCACAGCAACCGGTTGACGATCGAGCTGTGCGACACCGCAACACCTTTGGGCCGGCCCGTCGAGCCGGAGGTGAAGATGACATACGCGGTGCTCGCGCCGTGCACATCACCCAATCGTTCTGCGCGGGCGATGGGACCGGTGCCGAACGCCGACAGGTCCACCGTGGCGGAGTCGACAACCGGTATCGAGCTGCCGAATGTATCGGGACCGTCCGAAGAGAGGATCATCGACGGCCGCGCCGTCTCGACCATGTAGGCGATGCGAGCAACGGGCAGTGTCGGATCGAGCGGCAGGTACGCCGCCCCGGCATGGACGACTGCATGCAGTGCGACGAGTTGATCCATCGATCGCGGCATGGAGACCGCGACAACCGAATCCGGTCCGACATCACACGAGATCAGAAAGCGAGCCAGGCAGTGCACGCGGGCGGCGAAGTTGGCGTATGTCAGCGACCGGCCGTCGAAATTCACGCACGGGTTCTCCGAGTGCTCGAGAGCCGAGGCGTCCAGCAGGTCGACGAGGGTTTCCGAACCCTGGTCGACCTCGGTGGCAATCCAGTCGACGGTGACGGCCCGACGCTCGAGCTCGCCGAGCACGTCGATGCGCGTCACTGAGCCGTCCGGACGCTCCGCCATGGCGAGCAGAATGCGCTGTAGCCGTTCGGCGAATGTCGTCACCTGGCTGACGGTGAAGGCGCCGGGAGCGTAGCGCAACGTCATGGTCGGGGTGGGCTCGAGCACCGTCACCAGCGTCAACGGATAGTGCGTCGAGTCGGCCACGTCGATACCGAGGACTGCCATGCCGGCGATGTCGGTGGCGTGGTCGAGGGCGCTGTGATCGACGGGATACGACTCGAACACCGCGAGGGTGTCGAACGCTGCACCCGGTCCGGCCGCCGCCTGGATTTCCGCCAACCCGATGTGATGGGCGTCCATCAGGTCCACCTGTTCCCGCTGGATCCGGCGGGCGAGGTCGGCGACGGTGTCGGTGACCTTCGTCCGTACGCGCAGCGGCAGCGTGTTGATGAACAGTCCGACCATGTCGGTGGCACCGGCCAGCTGCGCGGGTCGGCCCGACACCGTGGCGCCGAACACGACGTCGTCGCGAGTGAGCAACGTAGACAGCAGGATCGACCACGCCGTCTGTACGACGGTGTTGACCGTGACGGCCATCGCGTCCGCCAGGGTGCCGAGCGCCGTACCGTCCACCCGAACGGGGACATCCTGCGGGAGTGCCGCACTGCCCGAGTAGGTGTCGGCGAGCAACGTCGGTTCGTTGAGTCCTTCGAGCGAGTCGGTCCAGCGAGTCAGCGCGGCGTCACCGCCCTGTTCCGTCAGCCAGGCGAGGTAGTTCCGGTACGGCCGTACTGGAACCGGAAGTGGACCGTCCGCTGCGTAGAGGACGAGTAGTTCCTTGATCAGGATCGGCATGGACCAACCGTCGAACAGGATGTGGTGATTGGTGATCACCAGCGTCGTGCGCGTTCCGCTGCGAATCAGCGCGAACCGCACGAGCGGCGCCGTTGCCATGTCGAAGCGCCGCGAACGTTCCTCGGCTATCAGCGATTCCGGCTCGGTGGTGTCGACCTCACGCCACGGCACCTCACACTGCGCCGGTATGACCTGGACGGGAAGACCACGGGAGTCGTGAGCGAACGCTGCCCGCAGGTTGTCGTGCCGATCGAGCAGTCGCTGCGCTGCCCGACGCAGTCGCTCACCGTCGACGTCTCCGCCGAGGTCGAACACGATCTGCGCGGTGTAGACGTCCACGCCGTCGCGCGTCAGGTCTGCATGGAACAGCAGGCCCCGCTGAAGCGGCGTGAGAGGCCACACGTCCGTCAGTGCACCGAACGTGCTGTGCCACAGGTCGAGTCGGTCTTGCGCTACCTCGACGAGCGGTACGTCGCTGGGGGTGAGAGCCGCAGCCCCGGTGCTACGGCCGTGTTCGGCAAGCTCTGCCAAGGCGGTGGACCACTGATCTGCGAGTTGGTGCACCTCGGAGGCGTCGAGAACGCCCTCCGGGAATCCGATGCGCGCGGTCAGCATGTCGGCGGAGACGGCGACGTTGATGTCCAGTACGTATTCGGTTACCAAACGCTCGCCGCTTCCGGCGTCGGCCGACACCGACAGATCCGGTAGCCACGCCTGCACGGTGCTGTCGGACGCCCCGTCCGGCGGTCCGGCTGCGATCCGGCCCAGGTAGTTGAAGCTGATCTGCGGGCTCGGCGAGGCGTCCAGTTCGCCTCTGTCCCTGAGCAAACCGTAAGCGAGCACAGGCGCCGGGACGGCGCGAAGTTGCTCCTTGACCATCTTGGTCGCGGACGCCGCGTCGGCGCCCACCGGAATGCTCACGCGGACCGGATGGGTGGTGGTGAACCAGCCGACGGTACGGGAGAGATCTGCGCCGGGCACTGCACTCTCGTCTCGGCCATGGCTCTCGATCGAGATCAGGTACGACTCCGCCCGACGCCACTGCGTGAGCGCCATCGTCAGCGCGCTCAGTAGTGCATCTTCGGGACCCATGCGGTACAGCGTCGTCAGCGGTCCGAGTACGGCGGCAGTGACATCGGCGGGCACCTGCAAGTCCACCTGCCGGGTGGTCGCACCGGTATCGGCTTCGGTCAGCGCCCGGGCGCCGAGGGCCACGTCGTGCCCGTCCAGGATCGCGCGCCAGGCCGAAGCGTCGGTACCGGAACGCTCGTCGACGGCGGTAGCCCAGCGACGCAACGACGTTCCGACCGGTTGCAACACCGGTCCGATTTCGCGCATCCCCCACGCGGTCGCCAGATCGGGAAGAAGGATCCGCCACGACACTCCGTCGACCACCAGGTGATGGGCGACCAGGACGATGCGGTTGCGGTCGGTGCTCGTCACGAGTACGGCCTGCAGCATCACGCCGTCGCGTGGGCGCAGGCGTGCCCCTGCCCGGCGGACGACGCCGTGGAGATCGTCGGTGTCTTCGTGCGTCACGATCCCGTCCAGCAGGCCGCTGGCAATGTCCTCGGTCTGATCCACCTCGAGCGCGCCGTCGCGTAGACGAGCTCGCAGCATGTCGTGATGGCCCACCACTGCGCCGAGGGCTTCCGTGAGGCCGGCGACATCCATGCCGTCCGGTGCCGTCACGGTCAACGCCTGAAAGAACGAATCGATGTCCGACGGGTGCTGCGCCCTCGCGAGAACGCTGCGCGCGATGGGAAGTAGCGGCATCGAACCCATACCGCCACCAGGCAATTCGTCGAGACGCACCCGTTCGGCACCGCTGACCGCGACCTCCGCGAGGGCCGCCACCGTGCGTCGCTCGAAGACGTCGCGGGGCGTGAACTCGACCCCAGCGGCCTTCGCACGCGAGACCAGCCCGATCGCGACGATACTGTCGCCTCCGAGCGCGAAGAACGAGTCGTCGACCCCGACCGACGGGCGCCCCAGCACCTCGGCCATTGCGTCGGCGATGACCTGCTCGACAGGGTTGCTCGCGCTGCGGAAGGCAATCGCGTTCGTCTGGGCCAGTGGGTCCGGCAACGCCGATCGATCGACCTTGCCGGACGGGGTGAGCGGAACCGAGTCGAGTTGCACCAGGTGCGAGGGAACCATCTGCGCGGGCAGAAACTCCGACCCCATCGCGACGATGGAGTCACGGTCGAACTCGTGCCCCGCCTTGATCTTCAGATAGGAAACGAGCACCGAGCGGCCGTCGCCGTGGCGCACCGTCGAGACGACGAAATCGACGGACTGGTGCCAGGAGAGAACCGCATCCACTTCGCCGAGTTCTATTCGTAGGCCGTGCAATTGGACCTGGAAATCGCTGCGGCCCACGAACTCGAGCTCGTAACCGCCGGTGCGGTCTGCGCGCCACCGCACGAGGTCGCCGGTTCGGTACAGGCGCGAACCCGAACCGTACGGATCGGCGACGAATCGGTTCGATGTCTGGCCCGGCCGTCGGTGGTAGCCGCGAGCAAGTCCCGGCCCGCCGACATACAGCTCGCCCGTCATACCGGGAGGCACGGGGCGCAGCAGACGATCCAGTACGACAGCTGACGCGCCCTGCAACGGTCTTCCGATGGTGATGGCGCGCGGATCCGTCTGCTGCCGCGTGATCGTGACGACGATGGTCGACTCGGTCGGACCGTAGCTGTTACGCAGTACGGCGTGCCCCGCGAGCCGCTCGACGAGATCGGGCGGGCAGACGTCGCCGCCCACCACGACCGACCGCAACGACGCGACCTTCTCCACCTCGACCGTCGACAGCAGTGCGGGCGCGGTGACGATGTGGGTGACCGAGCTATCGACCAGCAGCTGCGTCAGCTCGCTACCGCCGTAGACATCGGCGGGAGCAACGACCATGGTGGCGCCCGCGCTGAACGCGACAAGCATTTCGAAGATCGATGCGTCGAAGCTCGACGACGAAAAGCGAAGAACCCGAGACTCGGCTGTCAGTTCCAGCTCGGGTCTCGCATCGGCGGTGAACGGTGCGAGACCGCGATGCGTGACGAGCACGCCCTTCGGTGTTCCGGTGGAGCCCGAGGTGTAGATCATGTACGCGGCATGGTCGGGTTCGAGCCGAGCACGTCGATCGGCGTCGGTGACGGCTTCGTTGCCGCGGCCCGCCCATTCGGCCTCGAACTGCTGGTCGTCCATGGCAAGCCAGGCGACGGTGTCGGATCCCTGCGACACTCGCGACTGCGACGTCAGACCGACCGACGCCCCCGAGTCGCTCAGCATGTGCGCGATTCGCTCCGCCGGGTACGCCGGGTCGATCGGGACGAACGCCGCCCCTGTCTTGGCGACGGCCCAGAAGGCGACGACCGAGTCGATCGACCGTGGCAGAGCGACAGCGACGACGGTTCCCGGTCCGGCGCCGCGGGCGATCAAAGCCCGGGCGATCGCGCTACTGCGCGAGTCCAATTCACGGTAGGTGACCGCGTCGTCGCCTTCGACGAGCGCGATACGGTCCGGACTCGAGTGAGCGCCTCTGACGAGGATGTCGGGGAGGAGAACGAGCTCACCGGCGCGGCCCCCGCGCGCAGGGACGGTGGCCGCGGATTCTTTACCGCCCAAAACGTCGAGCTCACGCACCGAGGCGTCGGCGTCTGCCGCGAGGAACTGCGCGAGCATTGCAACGAACCGGCGATGAAGATCCTCGAACATCTCTGCGCTGTAGACGTTGGGGTTGGCCTCGAAGTCGATGCGAGCGGGCCCGGCCGTCGTCGGTGGGTAGATGTTGACCGACAGGTCCTCCACCGGACCCGTCGCGAGGACGTTGAAACGACCTGTGACGCTACCGAACTGGACTGAGGTCTCGTACGCCATGATGTTGATTGCCGGGCCGAAGAAACCTCGGTGCTCCTGCGAGGCTCCGGCGTCGCGGCGGATGTCTTCGGCGCGGAACCGCTGATGGCGCAGGGCGCCCGTCAGTTCCAGCTGGACGGCGTCGATCAGCCCGGCCACCGTCGTGTCGGCGTCGACGCGCACTCGGATCGGCAGAACGTTGGACACCATGCCGCCGGATCGACGCAGGAGAGCTGTCGTGCGTCCGGCGACGGGCAGGGACAGCACGATGTCGTCGTCGGCGGTCAGCCTCGACAGAAACGCTGCGACGGCTGCGACGGCGATGGGCGCGAACGCTGTCCCCAAGTTCTCGGCCCTTCGCGCGAAGGCTCGCTCGACCGTCTCCGGAAGCGGCCCACCGCACAGCCGTGACCGCGGCGCGGGAGGTGCGACGATGCCGGTGAGGTTCGCCGGCGCAGGCAGCAACCGGGTCTTGTCGCGCCAGTACTGCCTGTCCTTGTCGAAGCGCGGGGATCGGCGGTAGTCGTCCTCGGCGGCGTAGACATCGCCCAGTGCCCCCGCCTTCGAGGGCGGCGGCTCGTCCCCGACCGCGATGGCCGAGTAGATCTCGGCGGCCCTGTTCATCAGCCTGACTGCGCCGTAACCGTCGAGGGCGATGTGGTGGACGTGCGAGTACCAGAACGTGCGCTGCGCGTCGATTCGGAGCGTCGCAGCCTTGATCAAAGGTCCGCGGACGAGGTCCACGGGAGTGGAGTACTCGGCCCGCATCCATTCCAGGGCGGCCCGCTCGGGGTCCGGCTCACCCGAGAAATCGACCTGCACCGAACTGTCGGCGCCGGCGGCCTCGACGAATTGATGTGGCTCGCCGTCGATTTCGACGAGGTGCAACGATCCGGCGCCGAGCTCGGCAGCTGCGCGGGCCGCGGCGTAGCGCATGAGGTCGTGGTCGATCATCTCGCGCATGTCGATGTAGTTGGCGATCGTGATGGGCACATCGGGCATCAGATGCTGCGCGAACCACAGACCTCGCTGCGCCGCGGTGAGCGGGAAGGGGGTTGCGGTGTTCGAAACGTCGAAGGTCGAGGCCAGCGAGTCAGCCGATTCCACAGGTAGCTCTCTCGATGTGGGAGCGTGGTCCTGGCGACGCAGTAGAAGACTCGGCTACGCCGGCGTTGCCCCGAACGCCGTCCGCCGTGTGTTGTGTCCCAAACCGCCAGGTCTGTCAATTAACGAGGTTTACACAATCGTTACCATCGGTCAACTGCTGCACGCTCCCTGACCGAGAGCATCGAGAAAAGTCACGAACGCGTTCGGGATTTTAGTTGAAACCTAACAATGACGAAGGCGCGCACAGTCCGTACGGAC
>NZ_JBAWFH010000094.1:0-1622 GCF_049591685.1 Rhodococcus sp. (in: high G+C Gram-positive bacteria)
ATTCGGGTCCTCGAGCGAGGCCTGAGCGGATGCCACGGTCGGGATCCCCGAGCCGCTGGCGGCGAACCGCGCCTGGACGTTGTCGCTCATGATGTACGCCAGCAGGTCGGCGCACTCCGGCGGTGCCTCGGACGAGCACCCGAAACCGTCACCGCCGCCAAGCGCCGCGGTCGGGTCGCCGTCGGCACCCGAGATTCCGGGAACCGGGAACCAGCCGAGGAACTCCGGCACCTCTTCGTCGGGAGTCAGTCCGCCGACGACACCGGCGTTCCAGTGGCCCATGAGCTCCATGGCGGCGTCGCCGTTGGCGAGGAGACCCGCCGAGCTTCCCGCGCCCTGCTGGGCGGGGGTGCCGAGGAAGCCGTCCTGGAACGGCTCGATGCCGATGAAGTCCGAGAGCTGTTCGCCGGCCTCGACGAAGCACTGGTCGCTGAAGTCGTACTCGGCTTCAGCGGTGGCCATCGTGTCGGGCGAGCATGACTTGAGGGCGAACTGGTACCACCAGTGCGCGGCCGGCCAGCCGTCGCCGGCGCCCACCGCGATCGGCGTGAATCCGGCCTCGCGCAGCATGCCGACGACGTCGACGAGTTCGTCGAATGTCGTCGGGACCTCGACGCCCGCCTCCTCGAACATCTCGGTGTTGTACCACATGCCCTCGATGCCGAAGGTGAACGGGATCGCGTAGGTCGCACCGTCGACCTGCCACGGTCCGACGGTCGCGCCGACGGCGTCGATGGTGTCGCCGATCACATCGTCGAGCGGCATCAGGTAGTCGTTGGAGACCTGATCGCGCAGCTCTCCGCCGGGCCACACCTGGAACAGGTCCGGCGGGTCACCCGCCGCGAGCGAGTTCGGAATCAGGGTGCGCTGCAGTTCTTCGTTCTGGTAGCCGGTCTGTTGGACGGTGACACCGGGGTTCGCTTCTTCGAACTCGGCGGCCACCTCCTCCCAGACTGCCGGCAGCGGACCCGAGGTGGCATTGTGCCACCACGTCAGTGTGACATCGCCGCCATCCGCGCTGTCGCCACCGTTGTCGTCTCCGCCCGCGGCGCACCCGGCGACGGCGCCGATCGCAAGTCCTGCGGCGGCAACTCCCGCGGCAAGCCGCATCGTGCTGCGTGTGTTCATCTTCGAACCTCCGAAAGTTTCGACCTTGTTGTCGAAAGTGATGTGGACATCGCCAACAATAGGACGCGTCCGATTTGGCGTCAAGAGCAACAAATACCGATTCGATCACGCTGATGGCCGTACAGTGAATCGGGTGAACGACCAGACACCGGCCGAGAGCGTCCGCCAGCGCAATCTCGCACGACTGCTGCGGACGGTGCACGTCGACGGCCCCCAGTCGCGTGCCGCTCTCACCGAAGCCACCGGCCTCAATCGCTCGACGATCGCCGACCTCGTCGCCGAGTTGGTCGAGCGAGAGCTCGTCGAAGAGCACGCGCCCGACCCGTCGCGCCGCGTCGGTCGACCCTCGCCCGTCGTCGCCGTGGATCCGCGCGTGGTCGCGATCGCCGTCAACCCCGAGGTGGATGCCCTCACGATCGCCGCGGTCGGCCTCGACCTCCGCATCCCGGTGCGCGAGCGCATCGAGGTCGACCATCTCGTGACGCCGGACGAAG
>NZ_JBAWFH010000095.1:0-6955 GCF_049591685.1 Rhodococcus sp. (in: high G+C Gram-positive bacteria)
GACAGCGTGTGTGCTGTGTCGAAGTCCCCCAACTTCTGCATGGTGGGAAAGGTACAACCACCCACCGACACAAACTATTCGATGCGCTCCGCGTTGTACTCGAGGGCGGCGCCCATCCAGAACTCCAGGGCACCCTGCTGGGTGAGTGCGTCGCCGTCGACGGTGATCCAGCCTTCGCCCATGGACCGGCCCTTCCCCATTTCGGCGCGTCGGGCACCCGCGGACTCGAGGTACTCGGCGTCACGGCCTCGGCTGACGCGGACGAGCAGGGCGCCGCCGCCGATCTTCACGCACGCGACCATCTGATCGTTCACCATGAACGCGAGACCGCCGAACATCTTCGTTTCGCGGACGTTCTGCTTATCCGAGAGAGCGCTTCGGACGCGTTCTGCGAGTTCGACGTCGTAGGCCATCGACATTCCCTTCAGCGGTGATTCCGGTGGAAACAGGGTGGCGCGGACGGTGCGGGAATGCAACACTTCCGCATGCCGTTCACCACGATCGAGACCCGATGCAGTCACGACCGCGACATCGAGACCGCCATCATCGACGCCGTCCACGCCGCGATGGTGGCCGCGTTCAAGATCCCCGAGGTCGACAAGCACATTCGATTGGTGGTGCACGAGCCCCATCGCTTCGCGGTACCACCGACGCTCGGCAACCCGGATCTCTACACCCTGGTGACGGTCGATTGCTACGCCGGGCGTTCGGCGGATGCCAAGAGGCGGCTGTATGCGGGCGTGGTGGAGGGGCTCGAGGTCGTCGGGATTCCGCGCAACCACGTCACGGTCATCGTCCGGGATCATCCCACCGAGAATTGGGGCATTCGGGGTGGTCGGGCGGCATGCGACGTCGATCTCGGCTTCACCGTAGACGTCTGACGGGGCGTTTACTCTCTACTCCCTCGGGTACCGCGAAATAGTGGATTTCTGCCAACGGAGGGAGAGACGATGCCTGCCGAAAAGTCCGATGAGAAAAAGCCCGATGACAAGCCGCAGTTGAAGGACCAGGACCTGTACGAGAAGCTGCGCGACGAGGGTAATTCGAAGGAGAAGGCCGCACGGATTTCCAATGCTGCCGCCAACGAGGGCCGCGGAAATGTCGGGAAGAAGGGTGGTAAATCGCCTTCATACGACGAGTGGACGGTCGTCGAACTGACCGACCGCGCGAAGGAGCTCGGCGTCGAGGGCTATTCGAAGATGAAGAAGGACGAGCTCATCGACGCCCTGCGCAATCACTGATCCGAAGGTAGTGGTCAGCTGTTGATCCGCCCGAGGCTGATGGGTTCCGGGGCACCACAGCATCCGCCGCCTGCTGTTGCGTCGGCGTTCGCGTCGTCGAAAAGCCCTGCGCCCCCGCACACTCCGGTGTCGGGGAGCGTCAACTCGACGCGACGGGCGCCGTCGTAGTCGCCCGCGAGTTCTGCTGCGATGCTGCGGACCTGTTCGTAGCCGGTCATTGCCAGGAATGTGGGTGCGCGTCCGTAGCTCTTCATTCCCACGAGGTAGAAACCTGGCTCTGGCTGTGTCAGTTCGTCGACCCCGTGCGGGTACACGGTTCCGCACGAGTGAATGTTCGGGTCGATCAGTGTGGCGAGGAACCTCGGTGCCTGCAGGGTGGGGTCGAGGTCCAGCCGTACCTCCGACAGCCATGACAGGTCGGGGCGGAAGCCGGTCAGCGCGACCACTCGGTCCACGCCGTCGATCCGGCGGCTCTTGTCGGAGACAAGCGCGAGCCGACCGTCGTCCGTCTCCACCGTTTCCGTACGGAATCCGGAGACGACGTTCAGATATCCGTCGTCGACGGCCTTCTTGGCGCGTTGGCCGAGCGCACCGCGTGCGGCAAGTTCGTCCGCTGCGCCTCCGCCGAACACGGTGTCGGTGACGCCCCGCCGGAGGGCCCACGTGAGCGTGGTGCCGGTGTGCTCGGCTGCGAGTTCGGCGAACGCGATGATCGCGGTCAGCGCGGAGTGTCCACTCCCGGCGATGACGGTGTGCTTACCGGCGTACGCGGCGCGGGTCTGCGCGTCGGCGAGATCGGGCACGCGGTAGTCGATGTGCCGGGCGGCGAGGGTTTCTCCGATAGCCGGCACCCCCTCGCTGCCGAGTGGATTGGGCGATTCCCACGTGCCGGATGCATCGACGACGGAGCGGGCGAGGACGCGTTCTTCACGGCCATCGCTGTGACGCACGTGCACCGACAGCGGCTCGGTGTCTCGGCCGGCGTCGACGACACGGTCTCGGCCTCGCCGTGCGACTCCGACGACTTCCGAGTCCGTTCGCACTCGGTTACCGAGGGCGGCGGCGAGTGGGACGAGGTAGCGCTCCGTCCATTCGCGTCCCGTCGCGTAGCTGTCGCCGTTGGGTACCGTCCACCCGGTGGCTTCGAGCAGTCGCGCGGCCGCGGGGTCGACGACCTCCGACCACGGGGAGAACAGTCGTACGTGGTTCCACTGTGCGACGGCCGAACCGGCGGTCGCGCCACGCTCGAGAACCACGACATCGGAACCGGTTTCGACGAGATGTGCTGCGGCTGCGAGTCCTACGGGGCCCGCGCCGATCACCACTACTGGGTATTCGGTCATGGCAGAGATCTCCCTGGGGTTGGTCGTTCAGCTGTGCATCTGCGCGTTGAGTTCGCTTACGCGCCGGGCGATGTCGTCGCGGACGAGGCGCATGCGTTCGATCCCCTCGATGCCCCGCTCGGAGGGTTCGTCGGTATCCCATTCGAGGTAGGTTGGGCCGTCGACGACGTCGACCTTCGCTTCGTTGCCGAGCGTGACGACGTAGTCGACGCGAGAGAGCAACTCCGGGTCGATCGGCTTCGGCGTCTCACCGGTCAGGTCGACGCCGACTTCGAGTAGTGACTGCGCGGCGAGTGAATTGACGGCCCCGCCGGGTTTCGTTCCCGCCGAATGCACTTCGACGGTGTCGCCTGCGGCCTTCCTCATCAGTCCGGCGGCCATCTGCGACTTGCCACCGTTCTTGACGCACACGAACAGGACGCTGGGGGTGGAGGGCATCAGGATTCCTTTTCGTACTGGGGCGTGAATCGCTTACGCAGTGCAAGTGAGACATAGACGAGGCCGACGAGGACGGGTACTTCGATGAGTGGCCCGACGACGCCGGCGAGGGCTTGGCCTGAGGTAGCGCCGTACGTGGCGATGGCGACGGCGATCGCGAGTTCGAAGTTGTTGCCTGCCGCGGTGAATGCGAGCGTCGTGGTGCGTTCGTAACCGAGACCCATGGCGGCGCCGAGGGCGTAACCGCCGCCCCACATGACGGCGAAGTAAACCAGCAACGGAAGCGCGATGCGGACGACGTCCCACGGCTGTGATGCGATCCGATCACCTTGCAGTGCAAAGAGAACGACGATCGTGAACAGCAGGCCGTACAACGCCCACGGTCCGATCTTCGGGATGAATGTCGATTCGTACCAGTCTCTGCCCTTGGTGCGTTCGCCGAGGTAGCGGGAGAGGAATCCGGCGACCAGTGGGATGCCGAGGAAGATGAGCACCGACTTGGCGATCTGCCACGGAGACGCCTCGATGGTGGTTTGTTCGAGACCGAGCCAGCCGGGCAGCACCGACAGGTAGAACCATCCGAGTACGGCGAACATGATGACCTGGAACACCGAGTTGATTGCCACCAGTACGGCGGCGGCCTCTCGGTCTCCGCAGGCGAGGTCGTTCCAGATGATGACCATGGCGATGCAGCGGGCGAGTCCGACGATGATCAGGCCGGTGCGGTACTCGGGGAGGTCGGGCAGGAACATCCATGCGAGGGCGAACATCAACGCGGGTCCGAGCACCCAGTTGAGCACCAGAGATCCTGCGAGCAACCGCTTGTCGCCGGTGACGGAGTCGAGTCGGTCGTATCGGACCTTCGCGAGCACCGGGTACATCATGATCAGGAGGCCGATGGCGATCGGCAGTGAGACACCGTCGACGGAGATGGCGGAGAGTCCCTCGTCGAGGCCGGGAACGAGGCGGCCGAGCAGCAGCCCGAAGATCATCGCGACTCCGATCCACACGGGGAGGAATCGGTCGAGCGTCGACAACTTACCGACGACGGTGGGCGCGCTCATGCTGTCACCAGCGCGTCGTCACTGGTCGGGTCTGCATCGGCCAGGACGGACGAGAGTTGCTGCAGTGCAGTCGGATTGACCCAGTAGTAGACCCAGGTGCCTCGGCGTTCGCAGTCGAGCAACCCGGCTTCGCGGAGCACCTTGAGGTGATGCGAGATGGTCGGTTGCGAGAGGTCGAACGAATCGGAGATGTCGCAGACGCACGCTTCCCCGCCTGCGTGGCTGGCGACGAGGCTGAGGAGGCGCAGGCGAACGGGGTCGCCGAGGGCTTTGAACATTTTTGCGAGGTCGCCGGCCCAGTCCACGGACAGCGGCTCGCGAAGCAGAGGCGAGCAGCACTGGCCGTCCGCGGATGCAACAGATTGATTCGACATCCGTCTATATTGACCGCTGACTAATCAGAGGTCAAGTGAACACTCGGGGCCGGAGTGGCACGGCTGCGGTCAGGCGCGACGGGTGGCACGCACGACGGGTGGCACGCACGACGACGTCGCGGAGCGTTTTCTGCCGTCCGTTGGGCGCGTTGAGTGTCCTGGTGTTTTCCTTCGCGGTGGGCGTCCAATGCCGTGCCGGGGGTGAGGTCGCGGGTCTCGTCGACGATGTAGGGGTTGGTGGGTGCGAGCTGATTCTTCGCGCCATCCCAGTGCTTTTCCCAGTAGTTCTTGTCGAACGAGTGCATCGGTTCGCCGTTCTGTTTGTAGCCACGTGTCCTGGACGGCGTTGCCGACGTCCAGGACCAGTGTGTGCCCCGCCGGCGAGGAGGATCAGCCAGTGTGCGGCTCGCCCCTCGATGTAGCGGTAGGCGAACCGGCGGACCTTGCCGGAGAGTCCGTGCAGCGGTGCCGACGTGCCGAACACCGGTGTTATGCGGCCGTGCTCGATGGATTGCTCGCCCCTCCCAACCCGGTTGCTGGTCGGGGATGTCCCAGTGGGCGCCGGTGACGTCGGGGGCGAACCGCTCGCGCGGGTAGGTTCGGACGGTTGGCTGGGTCGAGATCAACGCCCCAGCCCGGGATGGTGTTTGGCAGTTCCTCGCTGGACTTGGCGCGGGACGGTGTGTCGGCCGAGTACGGCATGGCTACTCCTATCCGGCGTTCGGGACGATGATGGGCTTGATGCATTCGCCAGCCTTGCCCGAGAAGATGTGGTACGCGTCGGCGATGTGTTCGAGTGGAATGCGATGTGTGACAATCTCACTCGGTTTCAGGTAGACGTTCTGGATGTGTACGAACAGTCGCGGCCACTGCCTCTTGACCGGGCACTGGTTCATGCGGAGGGTCAAACCCTTGTTCATCGCGTCCCCTAGGCGTACTGCCCGGCGTGCAAGAAGTTCGGAACGGTGAGCAGGGTGATGTTGCCGAAAGAAATCAGCGCCGTCGCGTTGCCGATGAAGGTGAAGGTGCCCGTCATCGTCGGCTCGCGTGCGCGCTGCTGCGGTGCGGGTGTTCGGCGGGACGGGGCATGAAAACTCGCAATCGGTCGACGAGGACGTGACCGGTGACGGTTACCGCAGCGATCGGCGTCGCAACCCGTGTCGAGAAACTCAGGCGCTGGTTCGGACTCCGATGTCGGAACCCGAGGGATGACGGATGCCCCCGAATCTTCGCCGTAGACCGAGGGCAAAGGTCACCGCTTGCCAGTAGAGGATGCCGACCACCATCGACAGCACGAATGCCAACCACGGGTGGTCGTCGCGCAACGGCAGATACACCTGGAAGTGAGTGAGGTAGATGTACAGGGAGGCGCTCGCGAGCACTTCGGCTACGCGACTCAGCGCGCTCGGGAAGGGGACCGATCGCAGCCACACCAGCAGCGACAGCCCCACGATGACGAAGATTTCTCGTTCTGTCTCGCCGAAGAAGAATCCGGGGACCGTCAGTGCGATCGCTGCAGTGACGATGAGGCGCTGTACGACCGTGTTCGCCTGCGCTGCGGCCCAACCCAGGGCGAACAACCAGAACACGACGGACGCGGTCAGGATGCGATTGCGGCCGTCGTCGACGTCGATGACCCCGTACCGAGTGAGCAGACCGAGACCCACGACGCCCATCGCGAACCAGAACGGTTGCAGACGTTGGAGGCGGTCGATACTCGGAACGTAGAGCACCGCGGCGACGGCGAGAACGATGTACACGATCGCCTCGACGAACCAGTAGCGCCATTCGTTCGACCAACCATCCGGGCCGAGGATCCCGTTGAGCAGCAGGGCGCTGGTGACGCGGTAGTCGCCGGTGACGGCGATGACGACCCCCAGCCACACCATGCTGGGAATGGCGATCCTTGCGATACCCACGAGCACCCGGCGGGTACGTTCGCTGCGCTCGGACGCGCTGAGGTGAAAGCGGGCGAAGTTGTAGCCGGCGATAGCGAGCAACACGTGCGCACCGCCGAGGACCGTGAACAGATGGATGTGCGATCCGACGATCAGAACTATCGCGAGTGCGCGCAGCAGGACGTTGGTTTCGATGCGCTGCCAGCCGCGGCGTGATCTCGTCGACGCGACGAAATCGCCGACGGGGGTGGTGTGCCAATTCTCGGGGAGGTGACCGAACATCTTCTCGAGGCGTATCGAGACACGAACGTAAGACAGCGAATCGCCGCCCAGGCTCACGAACGTGCTGTCGTCGGTGACGTTCGCGCAGTGCAGGATGTCGGCGTACAACGCTTTCACTGCGTCGGTGTTTGCATCCGGTGCGGCTTCGGCCGGGGTCTGAGCGATCTGAGCCACTGCCCGCAGATCCGGCTTGCCAGTGGAGGTCCGCGGAAGCTCGTCGACGAGGCACACACGCACCGCAGCGGCGGGCAGCCCACCGGCCTCGGCGGCGCAGAGCCTGGCGTCGCCGGTGTCGCCGCCCTCGATGGCGACGAT
>NZ_JBAWFH010000096.1:0-2450 GCF_049591685.1 Rhodococcus sp. (in: high G+C Gram-positive bacteria)
AGACCACACGCTGTAAAGACACGAAAAGGGCCCCCGAGCAATCGGGGGCCCTTTTCGTGTCTTTACAGCGTATGCGCGGCTCTACTGGGGCAGGAACGCCTTGTTCGCCTGGTAGAACTCGACCAGCTGCGGGTCGAGCTGAATTCCCTGCGCTGCGTTCTGGATGAACGTCGCGATCTGCGGGTCGTTGGTGATGGTCTGCACGGCACTGGTGATGCCGTCGATGACCTCGGCAGTGCCGTCGACCGTCGGGATGCTGGTGAGCTCGGGGAGCTTCGGTGCTGCGGGAGCGGACTGCGGCGTAGCCGGAACGCTGCGCTCGGAGGGGGAGCTGCTCAGGCCGAGGCTCGACGAGCAGGACGGCCATGCGCCCCAACCCTGCGATGCGAGGACCTTCTCGGCGACTGCGATCTGCTCTTCGCGGCTGGCCTGGTTGGCGGCGGCCGCGTACTGCTGGCCTCCGTGTGCGTTCCAGGTGCTCGGCGAGAACTGCAGTCCGCCCTGGTATCCGTTTCCGGTGTTGATGCCCCAGTTGCCGCCGGCTTCGCACTGTGCGAGGCGGTCCCAGTCGGAATCAGGGGCAGCGTTTGCGGTGCCGGTGAAGGCCATTCCTGCAGTACCCATAATTGCGCCGGTGACGGCGACCTTGGCTACGGTGCGGCCGGTGGTGGTCGGCTTGCGATGACGTCCGCTCATACGAGTTGAAATCCTCTCCACTGGCGCCTGCGAGGTCAGCTGTCGGGTTCGGGCTGAGAGGTAGCCCGGCCCAGAAGTCCGGTGGGGACAATGTGGGCTTCACCCCAGAAAGACCTGCCGGAGCGGGTCTTTCGGTTATCCGAGAGGACGTGTGGGTCCCCCGTCCTCGTCCCCTGGGTGTTCGTCGAGGGTCCGTCTCCCGCGGGACGAGGTTTGGCGCTGCGGGAGTCGGTGTAGCCGAAGTTTCTCAGCCGCTGATGACCGTAATGGACATCCGCCGGAGTGTCACCATTTGGTAACTGTCGGTTTGTGGGGCCGTCCGCAGTCGGGTGCCTGCGTACCTCGGCGTGACCGGAGAAGCCGCAGCTAGTGGCGCCGGAAGGGTCTCGACGCCCGTCCGTTGCGCTTCCGTTACCCCACCGTTATGTGATGAAGCTCACATCGTCCGAATTGGGGCTGAAGGGGCTGGAGTGAACTGGCCGCCGGCGTCAGGCGTCGACGATGTCCTTGCCGAGGGGCATGAGAGAGATGGGGATCATCTTGAGGTTGGCGATGGCGAGTGGGATGCCGATGATGGTGATGGCCATGGCGAAGGCCGTCACGAGGTGGCCGATGGCCAGCCAGATGCCCGCGATGATCACCCAGATGACGTTGCCGACGACGGACGCGACTCCGGAGGTCGGCTTCTCGACGACGGTTTTGCCGAACGGCCACAGCGCGTAGACGCCGATCCGGAACGACGCGATGCCGAAGGGGATGGTGACGATGAGGATGCAGCAGAGGATGCCGGCGACGAAGTAACCGAGTGCGAGCCACAGCCCACCGAAGATCAGCCAGATGATGTTCAGGATCAATCGCATGGTCTCGCTCCAGGACTATTTCGCGCGTCGGCCGGATGTCAGGGCAAACACTATCGCTAGAACGAAACCGACGGGTGCCGCGATCATCGCGGTCAGGTACAGCCACAGCGGCGGCGATTCGCCACCTACGGCCGGGACCAGGAAGATGGCCGTGATGGCGAGCAGGCCCGCGGCGAAGAGTGCGAGGGCGATGCGCAACAGGACGGAGCTCTTGTCTGCGCCGGTGCTTCGTCGATCGGTCACGAACACAACGGTAGCGGTAGGAAACGTTGGTGCTGCGCACCCGCCCCGCGCGCTAGACTGTCGTATTCGCGTCCTGCAGATTGCGCAGGGCGCGTTACTTGTGCACAGGACAGACCGAGACAAATGGACGGGTGAGCGCAGTGCCTACCGGCAAGGTGAAGTGGTACGACGTCGACAAGGGATTCGGCTTTCTTTCGCAGGAGGAGGGCGAGGACGTCTACGTCCGTTCGTCGGCGCTTCCTGCCGGAGTCGAAGGCTTGAAGGCGGGCCAGCGCGTCGAGTTCGGGATGGCTGCAGGCCGCCGTGGCCCGCAGGCCCTGAGCCTGAAGGTGCTCGAGCCCGCGCCCACCGTCCGGCAGAACACCGCAGGGCGTCGTGAGCACGTCGAGCGCAAGCACACCCCCGACGAGCTGCACGGCATGGTCGAGGACATGATCACGCTGCTCGAGGCCACCATTCAGCCTGAGCTGCGCAAGGGCAAGTACCCCGATCGCAAGACCGCTCAGAAGATCTCCGAGGTCGTCCGCGCTGTGGCGCGGGAACTCGACAGCTGATCACTCCCTGGTGGCTATCGACCAGACGGCGTGGCTGATGATTTCTTCCTGCTGCGTATCGGAGTCGATCACACCGGACGGCAGTCGGATTTCGACG
>NZ_JBAWFH010000097.1:0-2453 GCF_049591685.1 Rhodococcus sp. (in: high G+C Gram-positive bacteria)
GGGACGATCGGAACGACGACTGGGACGATCGGAACGACGATCGGAACGACGACTGGGACGATGGGAACGACGACCTGGACGACTCCGACGACGCGGACGATGTCGATGACTGGGACGACCACATGGACGACGACATGGACGACAACTGATTCACCGGAGCTGGTGTGGGCGATGCTAGCCCACACCAGATGCTCGCTCACACTAGGCACTCGCTCACACCAGGCGGTAGCCCATACCCCTGACCGTTTCGATTCGTGCGCTACCGAATTTGCCGCGAAGGTAGCGAACGTAGACGTCGACGACGTTGGACCCGGGATCGAAGTCGTACCCCCATACCTGAGAGAGAAGCTGCTCGCGGCTCAGAACCTGCCCGGGATGACGGAGAAACGCCTCGGCCAAGGCAAACTCGCGAGCCGACAGATCGATGACTCGATCTCCGATCGTGGCGCGACGCGTTCGCAGATCCAGTGAGAGCTCGCCCAGCGTCAGAACCATCTGTTCGGGGACCCGTGACGATGCCAGCCGTAGCCGGATGCGGGCGAGGAGCTCCTCGAACCGAAACGGCTTGGCCATGTAGTCGTCGGCTCCGTTCTCGAGCCCGGACACCACATCTCGTACGTTGTCCCGTGCGGTCAGGACGATGATCGGGATGTCCACCATTTGTCCGCGTAATCGTTCGAGCACCTCGAAGCCGTCCATGTGCGGTAGGCCGATGTCGAGCACCATCAGATCGAACTCGCCGCTGCTCGCGAGGTCGTGCGCGCTCGGCCCGTCGGACACCGTGGTGGTGGTGAATCCGTTCGCTCGCAGCCCTTTTTGAATGAACGACGAGATCCGCGGTTCGTCCTCCGCGATCAGAATGCGCGCCATCAGATGTCCTTTTTCGTGTCGACGGGGATCGTGATGGTGAAGGTGGAGCCGTGGCCGAGCGAACTCCCGACTCCGACTCGCCCTCCGTGGGCAGACGCGATGGCCGTCACGATCGACAGGCCGAGCCCCGCGCCCTCGCTACGCCGCGTTCCGTCTCGGCCGCGGGCGAAGCGCTCGAAAATGCGATCGCGGTCCTCGTCGGCGATACCGCTGCCTGCGTCGGTAACCCAGAACCGGATGTCGCCGTCGGACAGCTGTGAACCGATGCCGATGCGGTCGCCGGTCCGCGTGTGGTGAGTTGCGTTCTCCGCCAACGCGAGTACGGCCTGCGTCATCCTCTGTTGGTCGAGCCGGGCGCGTATGGGCGCTGCCGTCTCGAGTACCCAGTCCCGTTCGGCCAACCGGGTTACCTTGTCGAAGACGGTGCGCGTCAATTCGTCCACGTCCACCTCGGTGGGGGTGGCGAACGAGGTTTGTTCGGCGCGGGTGAGCAACAGCAGATCGGTGACGAGGCGGTTCATCCGGCTCAGTTCGTCGTCCACGAGCGCAACCGTTTCGCGTACGTCGTTCGGATCCGAGGTGTCCAGCACGTCGAGGTGCCCACGGACGATGGTGATGGGGGTACGCAGCTCGTGCCCGGCGTCGTCGAGGAAGCGGCGCTGCCCTGCGGCGCCGGCCTCGAGCCGGTCCAGCATGGCGTTGACACTGTCGACGAGCATGCCCATTTCGTCGGTCCGCTTTCCGGCGTTCTCGTGCGGGATCCGCTTCGAGAGGTTGCTGTCGGTGATCGCCCTGGTGGTGTCCGCGATGTTCTTCACAGGTGCGAGGATTCGTCCCGCGATCACCCAAGCGCCCGCCGCGGCGATCACCGAGGTTGCCGCGCCGACGAGCAGCATCAGCACGGCAACGTCGTCGGCGGCCTGGCGCTCCTGGTCGGCGAAGTAGGCGGCCACCACGACACCCGGCGTCGGATCACCGTCGAGAGCCACGGGTACCGCGAGGTAGAAGACCTCACCGGCTGCGCTGTCGTAGCTACCCTCGGTCGCGCGATCGACGGAGCCGACCAACGCGGTGAACGCCGTGTCCTCGGACAGCTTGATGGGCGCCTGCTGGCGGCTTTGCAGCTCGAAGTTGCCGTTCACGTAGCCGAGGAACTTCTCGTTGGGCCGAGCGAGGTTGTAGGTGATGACCACGCGCAGAACGTCGGTCACACCGGCGAACGGTTCGCCCGTTCCCGGATCGACGCCCGCCTCGGTGAGGGTGGTGAACTCCGCGATCTCGGTCCGCAGCGATTCACGCATGCGGTCGTCCGCCGATCGAATCATCAGCAGCCAGGTCGTGACCGTGACGATGGCCAGCGAACCGAGAACCAGTGGCAGAACCCAGGCGATTATGCGCCCGCGGGCACTGCTCGGCCGGTACCGGCGCGAGCTAGTCGTCATCGTCGCCCAGATCGTCACCGGAGTCGTCCGAGTAGTCGTCGGAATAGTCGTCGTCATCGTCATCGGAGTAGGGGAGCGGCGGAGGCTGCACCGAACCGTCGTTCGCCGGCGGCGGTGGCAGAGGGGCTGCCGACGGTGCCG